>NZ_JCBATA010000005.1:0-182021 GCF_059816245.1 Frankia sp. RB5 | reverse complement strand
ACCCCGCGCCGCGCCGCTTTCATACTCGAGACATCCAGGTACTCGACGCGCAGCGCCTCACCCGCGCACTGACCGACGCGATCAGCGATCCACATCCGCGAGCCCTCCTCACCCGACTCGGGCACCGTCCCGACGGGCCGCTCGGTCATCTCCCCGGCGCGATCGACCAGGCCACCGACAGCGTCGAGATCCTCACCCGACCGAGCCGTCGCCGCGACTACGGCCCCACGCTGGGACTCCGGGGGTGAATCTCGGGGCACGCTGTCCGCGGAGTGGTTCGCGCGGCAGTCGGATGTCGGCGGGCGTCCGTGCACACGCACTTCGACGTCGACTGGTCAGTCGCGTGGCGCATCGCCACGACCGCGCTGCGTGAACTTCAGGAGCAACTGGCAACGCTCCTCAAGGCGGAGTTCCCGCTCGTCGCCAGCCAACTCGACCAGCCGCACTGACCACGATCGCGGTCGCCTGGCGGCCCAGAAATGCCCGGACCGCCGAAATTCGGGACACTTGTTCGATTCGCTTAGATGATGTGGCTGTCGGCGCGGTCACTGGACATCATCCCTGGTCAGGGCCCGGGTAGCGACCTGCCGGATAGCGATGTCAGGGCCAGCAGCCAAGATCGAACGGTTCGGATGCTGGTGCACATAGTCCACCACAGAGAGTAAATAGCCTCTGACCTGCGTAAATAGATTGCACCTACCCGCCGGACCGGTCGGGGTGCCTACGCCGATGGCGCCTCCGCGGGCGCACCGGCGAAGCGGTCCAGATCGCGGACCGCTTCCACCACAAAGCTTGCCTGCAAGCGCTGCCGGTCCGGGCGACGGGCGAGGCTCGCCCATCGCCCGGACCGCGCCGCCGGGCAGCGTGTTCTGTCAGGGCTGCGTCGGGCTGAGGATCCCGTCTACCTCGGCGTCGGTGAGGTTGTAGTTGTAGAACGTGGTGTAGAAGGTCTTGATCTCTTTCTCGATGTTCACGTCGGCGAAGCGGTCGGGGTGCAGGGTCTTGGCCAACCACAGCGGCTGCAGCGCGGACTCGGCGCTGCGTGCGGCCCAGACGAACACTCCGCGCGGGTTGGTGATCACGTGGTTGTTCCGCACCGCGGCGACGGTCGACCACCGGTCGTCCTTGAGGATTTCCTCGCAGGTCGAGTGGTCGCGGCAGATGATGTAGTCCGGGTTCCAGGCGACCACGGTCTCGAGCGTCACGGATTTGGCGGTGCCCTGAACCCCACTGTTCTCTGTGACGGCCACGCCACCGCCCTGCCGCGCCCAGACCTCGGCGATCGTCTTGCTGCCGTCGGTGCTCAACGGGTTGTCCGCCGTGTAGTAGATCTTCGGACGCTCCGCGTCGGGAAGGTCCTTCGTACCCTCGGCGGCGCGGCCGAGCGCACTGTCGTAGAACTCGGTGAACTTCTTCGCCCGCCCCGGCGCATCCCCGCCGAGCACATCAGCGATGAAGGAGACGCCGTCCTTGAGCTTGTCGGAGTTCGGGAAGCTGGCGACATCGAGAGCCGGAATCCCCAGGGCGGTGATCTTCTTTCGGAGCGTGTTGTTGCCGGCAGAGAGCAACACCAGGTCCGGCTTCTGCCCCAGCAGGACCTCGTTGTTCACCGTGGTCGTGTCCGTGCCGAAGACGGCGGTCTTCGACGCGAGCGGCGGGTAGATCTTCTTGAACAACGGCAACGTCGTCAGGTTGGTCTCAGTCACGCCAACCTGTCGCTCGATCGCACCGAGCAGGAAGATGATCTGCGTCACCGCCGGATAGTTGGTGACGATCCGCATCGGGTGCGACGGCACCTTGACGCTGTTACCGGACATGTCGACGACGGTGCGCGTCGTCGCCTCGGCCTCGGCCGTCTGGTGGGCTGAACCGCTCGGGGTGCTGGTGGAGTCGTCACCACAGGCGGTCAGGGCCAGGAGAGCCAGCAGTGCTGCCACCAGGACAGCGGTGAGGCGGCGATACAGGAAGCGGATATCTGCCATGTGTGAATGCAGTCCTCGAACGAGTGCTTTGACAGGATCTTCGGTCAGGTGAGGGAGTTGCCCGCATGCTGGCGACGGTCGGTCAGCTCTGACCGACCTCGAGCCGCGGAGAGGCGCGATCGCCGCTGACGGCGAGCTGGCCCATCGGCCGTTCGTGACCTGACCTGGCCAAGGTCAGGTCGACGGGGGCCGGCGGGGAATCACAGGCGATCGTCGCCCGCGGGCGCGTTCCGCATGGTGTCGGGTTCGCGCCCGGCAACGTGAGACGGAGCCGTCGGTGGGCGGCGGATGTGCGTGCACGCCGTCCGCTGTGGAGGGTCACGCGTTGGGTAGGTACCTGTGCGCACAGTCCTGATCCCGGCTCGGTGGTCGGCTGAGGGCGTGCGACGCTGCACCAAGATCTCAACAAGTCCGCGTATGCGGTCTATGCTGGCAATATAGACCGCATCTGCGCCGATGTGTTGGATCCGGCAACGAATTTGCGGACTCACCTCGGTCGTGATGGGTGGTGGCCCTGGCGACGTCGGTCGTTGCCCTGGCGGGCGTGCCTCCCGGCGTCGCCCCGACCGTCATCCCGTCTGGGAGATCGTGAAGGCTCCGCCCTCCGCGCGGACTCCCACGGCGGGCAGTGCGGTAGGACACGCGAGGGTGGAGTGCCGCTGTGGGACCACGGCGGCGAGTGTCCGGATCGTGTCTCGGTATCGGATCTTCCAGCGGCTGTGATGCCGCCAAATCGGATCTTTGCTTGACAGGGTGCCGCAGATGAGGATCAATGTTGGAGAAGGTTCCTCGTCTGCGGATCAGGGTGCAGTGTCGCCCGTCGAGCTCTGAGTACCTAAAACATCGCTGATCGTGCGCGCGGCCGCTGTGGGTCGCGTCGCGCGCCCCTCACCGCGAAGGACGACGTGTGCGCACATTCACCTCCGCCGGCGGAGCCGCATCATGACGACCCGCCGCCGCCTCCCGCCGCCCCCGGCAGGGCGGTCGATGCGGCGTCTCACGTTCCCTGGTACAGGAGCATCCACGGACCGGTGAACGTCACCTGTACATCTGTTTCATGCTCGACCCCGTCGTCGTCGGCTGGGACCGAGCAAGAAGCGCTGACCTCGTCCGAACCCTGCTCACCGAGGCCACGAGACCGGAGTGCCAGGTCAGGCTGAGCTGGTCGGTCGGCGATGTCGCCCTGTGGGACAACCGCGTCCTGCTGCACTACGGGGTCCGTGACTACGGTGCTTTTCCGCGCGAGCTGGAACGGGTGCTGATTGCCCGTCCGTCGACGTTCATCGAAGAACTTGTCTGAGGACTGCCACCGAACGAAGGGCTGACGCCATTACGATCGCGGACAGCGGGCGCGGCGGGCGGCGTCGCTCCTCCGCCGAGCAGGCCGTGCTCTGGTTGCTGATCGGGTGTGTACTGCTGGCGTCCTCCGCCTACGGGGTGCTCCTCCTGGTCGGGCCGTATGTGAAGGAGCTGGGCGGCAGCGAGGCGACCTACGGGGTGCTGTGCGCGGTGGCCGCTCCGTCGGCCGCGGTGGCCCTGCTGCTGTTGCTCCGGTACCCGCGCCGGGTCGCGCCGCACCGGCTGCTGGCCGGCGCCTGCGTGCTGTACGCCGCCGCCGCGGTGTTGGCCGCGAGCACCGACTCGGTGGGCGGCTTGCTCGTCGTGGCCAGCATCGTCCTGGGAACCGCCTGGTCGGTGACCTACACGGCGGCGCCGATGATCGCCTCGGATCTGGCGACGGACGCCGACCGGGCCACTCTCATCGGGTACGCGACGGGGACGATCCAGGTCGGCTTCGGGGTCGGGCCGGTGCTCGGCAACGCTCTGCGCCGGGCTGGGCTGTCCTACCAGGAGGTCTTCGTCGCCGGAGCCGGTCTCGCGCTGGCCGCTGCCCTGTTGGTGATCCCGCTGGCAGCGTGCCTGCGACGCCTGGCAAGCGCCGCCCCCCGTGCGCGCGGGGCCGACAGAGCCGACCACGCCGAGGGAACCGACCACGCCGATGGGGCCGACCACGCCGATGGGGCCGGCCGCGCCGACAATGCCCCTCCTGTGCCCGGGCCCGTCCTGCGGGTGAGCGAGGAACGGGAGCCAGCCGGGGCCGAGCCGGTCGTCGCGGGCACCCGGACCCGGCGCCTCCTGCGCTCGCCGAGCGTCGTGCCGCTGGCGATGGTCCTGCTGTGCGCCTGCATCTTCACGTCGATGAACAGCTTCCAGACCACCTTCGCAGACAGCCGTGGTCTCGATTTCGACCTGTTCTACGTGACGTACACGATCGCGGTCATCGCGGTTCGCCTGGGCCTGTCGCGTTTCCTGCGCGACAGCGCGTCCGATCGTGTCGTCGCGGTGACGACCATCGGCATGATGGTCGCGGTCACCGCGTTCGTGTTCGTCGGATCGAGTCCGGTGCTCTACTGTGCGGCCTCGCTCGCGTTGGGCTGCACGTACGGCCTCGGGCTCCCGGCCTTTCAGGCCCGCGCCGTCAACCTCGCGGGGCCCGCCGAGCGGGCGCGGATGCTGCCGATGGCGGGGCTGCTGTTCGAGGTCTCCATCCTGCTCTTCCCGCTGGTCGCGGGCGTGATCGTGAGCTCGGGCGGCTATCGCGGCCTCTTCGCGGTGCTTCTCGCCATTACCGCTGTCGTCACCGCGCTCGGCCAGATCCGCGGACGTCCGTTCGAGCGCCCGCCAGCGGACCCGCCACCGGGCCCGTCCGCGAGCTCCGCCAGGAGCCCACGGTCGAGCCGGTCCGTGTTCGAGCCGGCACGCGCGCAGGCGGCGCCGTCCGGGCTCGCGCCACCATCTTCGCGCAGGCACACCGACTGACGTCCGCCCCGGGTGCGGCCGTGGCCAGGGCATCCAGAAGCGGCCCGCGAGCCGCGTTCATCACCGATCTGGAGGGTCCGATGTACTTCTCCGCCAGCTACGACCAGGGCCGCGGGCGGTTCCTCGCGGCCGCGTCCGACCGGGGCGCGCGCCTGCGGTCGTTCCGCAACGACACGGCCCGCGGTGCCGAAGGCGAGGAGCTGTTCACCGACGTCGCCTGCCTTGACGGTGCCGCCGCCGGCAGCGGTTCCGGCGACCGCGGCGCGGCGCTGGTGCTGGTCAGCGGGACGCACGGAGCGGAGGGGTTCGCCGGCTCTGCCTGCCAGCTCCGCTTCCTGACGGAGTTCGAACCGGCGTCCGTCCCGGGACTGTCAGTCGTGCTGGTACACGCGCTGAACCCGTTCGGCTTCTCGCACCGGCGCCGGGTAAACGAGCACAATGTCGACATCAACCGGAACTTCGTCGACCACGGTCGCGTCCCGGTCAACGAGGGTTACGCCGCGCTGCATCCACTGCTGCTGCCCGCGGACTGGGGCGGCTCCGCGCACGCCGCCGCGGACGAGAAGATCCTGCTGCACGTCGCCGAAGAGGGGGAGCGCGCGACCCAGCTCGCCATCACCGCGGGCCAGTACGACCACCCCGACGGCCTGTTCTACGGCGGGACGGCGCCGTGCTGGTCGAACGTGACCTGGCGGTCGATCATCCGGGAGCATCTTGCCGGCTACGACCAGATCGCCTACATCGACCTGCATACCGGGCTGGGGGAGCGGGGCGCGGCCGAACCGATCTTCCGCGGTGGTGCCGACGCGGCGGCGCCCGCCCGGGCCAGGGCCTGGTACGGGCCGGCGCTGACCGATTCCGACGAGGGGACGTCCAGCTCGACGCCCATCGGCGGCAACTCGGCCCAGGCGCTGGTGGAGGAGCTTCCCGGTGTCGAGCTGACAGCCATCACCCTTGAGTTCGGCACGCAGGACGCGCTGACGGTCCTGCGTGCCCTGCAGGCCGACAACTGGCTCTGGCAGCGGGGCACCTCGGTGGACGAGGATCGGGCCGCGGGCATCAGGGCGCTCGTCCGCGACGCGTTCGCCCCGGACGATGAGCGGTGGCGCGCCGAGGTCCTCGACCGGGGCCTGAGGATGATCGGCCGGGCGGTGGCCGGCCTCACCGGCGCCCCGCCGCCCGCGCCACTGAGCTGACGGGCCCGGCGCCAGCGGTCCGGGCGCTGTGATCCGGCGCGGTCCCCCGGCGTCAGTCGCCGATGACGAGGCGGTGCTGTGCGCGGGCGACCGCGGTCACCTCGGACGGCGGCACCAGGCGCAGGTCGAGCCGTCCATCGGGGAACATGGTCGTCACGAGCCGCAGGTCGGTGCGGCGCAGGCCGTCCGAGGCGAGGTCGCGCAGGGCATCCGCGAGGACGAGGTGGGCGACGCCCACCCCGGATCCCGACCCCTCGACGGTTGTGCCCGCGCTGACTATGCCCGCGGCACCCGTGCCCGCGGCACCCGTGCCCGCGGCGAGGCCTCCGACAACCGCGCCCTCGACGACGCCTCCGGCGACTGTGCCGTCGACCATCACCACGTCCGGGCCCAGCCGGGTCGGGTCCACCCGCAGCGCGCGCACCCGACCGACCTCGCCCGTCCAGACCGCGCCTGTGCGGTGAACGACCACCGCACCGACTCTCCGGGCCCCGGCAGCCCCGTCCGCCGCGCCGACGACGGAGTGCCGGCGTCCGTCGGGCAGCAGCGAGCGGCATCGGATCTCGACGCCGTGCCGCGCTGCCCAGACGACGGCCGAGTGGTGCAGCACCTTCGCGCCGTGCCGGGACATGGCCATCATCGTGTCGTAGTCGATCCGGGCCAGGGTCCGGGCGTCGGGGATCAGCTGCGGGTCGGCGGTGCAGATGCCGGGGGAGTCGGAGAAGATCTCGCAGCCGGGCGCGCCCAGCGCGGCCGCGGCGGCGATCGCGGAGAGGTCGGAGCTGTTCCGTCCGAGCATCACCGGACGTCCGTGCGGCCCGACGGCCTGACCGCCGGGCACGACGACAACTCCACCAGGCTCAGCCGCCTTCCTCAGCGCCGTCGCGTTGATCTCGACCAGGTCGGCGTGGTGTGGTTCGCCCATCCCGACGAACCCGGTGTCGGCGGCGGTCAGGGCGTGCGCCGCGAGACCGGCGTCGCGCAGCGCCGCGGTCATGAGCGTCACGTTGACGGTCTCGCCGCTCATCAGCGCGGCTGCGAGCAGCTCCCGGTCGGGATCGGGGCTGACCGCACGCATCTGCGCCGAGAGCCGGTCGGTCTCGCCGGCCACCGCGCTGACCACCACGACCACGCGTGCTGATGACCGCCCACCGCGCCGGCTGGCGACGTGCCGCGCGATCACCCGGTGCGCGCCGGGCGATGCGAACGACGCGCCGCCGAACTTGAGGACGAGCGGCTCCGGTTCCCCGCTCATGCCCATGACGACTCGGCCGCCAGCCGCGCGATCTCCAGCGCCGTCAGCGCGGCGCCGACGACCAGGTTGTCGGCGACCACCCACAGCAGCAGCGAGCACGGGTCGTCCGGGTCGGCGCGGACCCGCCCCACGTGGACTAGCGCGCTGCTCTCCGGGGACGCGCACACTTGCCGCGGCATCGGATAGCCGTCGTCCGCGCCGTAGATCCGCAGCCCGGGAGCCGCGCGCAGGACGTCGAGCGCGTCCCGGGCGTCGACCGGTCTGTCGAAGGTGACGTGCACTGCCTCCGCATGTCCGTTCACCACGGGGACGCGCACCGCCGTAGCGGCGACCCGAAGCCCCGGCAGGCCGAGGATCTTGCGCGGCTCGCGGCGCAGCTTGTGCTCCTCGTGCGAGATCCCGTCGTCGTCGCGCAGACCGATCTCGGGCACCAGGCTGAACGCCAGCGGCTGCCCGAACCGGCCCGACGCGCCGGCGGACGGCCCGGTGGACTGCGCCCGGTCCAGGATCGCCCGTGACGTCGCCGCAAGCTCGTCGAGGCCACGCAGGCCGCCGCCGGACGCCGCCTGATAGGTCGCCACGATCAGCCGCTCCAGCTCGCCGAGCGCCCGCAGCGGGTGCAGCGCGCGGACGAGCTGGATCGTCGAGCAGTTCGGAACGGACGCGATCCCGCGGGCGGGCCGGGTGGCCATCGTCTGCGGGTTCACCTGCGGGACCACCAGGGGGATGTCGTCGTCCATCCGGAACGCCGAGCTGTTGTCGACGACCAGCGCGCCGGCCGCGGCGACGACCGGGCCGAGCTCCCGGCTGATCGGCGCCCCGGCGCTGAAGATCGCCAGGTCGAGCCCGGACGGGTCGAAGTCGTCCAGCGCGACGACCTCGTCGACCTTCAGCGACAGCCCGTACTCGGCGGCGAGGTCCCGTCCGGCGGAGCCGGCCGATGCCACCGGGACGACCCGCCCAAGGCCCGCCAGAGCACCGGAGTCGAGCAGCTCCAGGCACTGCTTGCCGACGACGCCCGTCGCGCCGATGACGGCGATGTCCACTGTGCTCGTCCTCTCTCGCGCCGCTGTGTCCGTTCTGTCGGTCAGTCCGTGCCGACCGCGGCCTCGTCGGCGAACTGGGCGTCGAGGTCGACCCAGCCGCCGTCGGCGAACAGCACCTCACCGGTGACGTAGGTGGCGGCGTCCGAGGCCAGGAACACCGCCGGCCCCGCGATCTCCGCCGGCCGCGCCCAGCGTCCTAGCGCCACCTTCTCCGCGTACGCGCCCGCCCACGCCTTGCTGGCCCGGATGGGCTCGGTCAGCGCCGTCTCGACCGGACCGGGCGCGATCGCGTTGACGCGTACCCCGCACGGCCCCAGCTCGGCGGCGAGGACGCGCACCATCTGGGCCAGCGCGGCCTTCGTTCCGGCGTAGATCACCTGTCCGGGCTCGACCACCCGGCTGCTGATCGAGGAGATCACGATGATGCTGCCGTGACCCTGCGCGGACATGATCCGGCCGGCCCCGCGCAGGACGTGGAAGCCGCCGCGCAGGTTCACGTCGGTGACGGCCTCGAACTCGGCGTCGGTGTACTCGACCAGCGGCTTCCTGATGTTGATCCCCGGGGTGCCGACCGCCACATCGAGCCGGCCGTGCTCTGCGGCGACCTTGTCCAGCATGGTGTCGACGTCCGCGGACCTGCGCACGTCGACCACGCTCGCCTCGGCCCGGCCGCCGACGGCCTCGATCATGCTCGCGGTCTCCGCGACGCCCGCACGGTCCAGGTCGGCGCAGGCGACGAACGCGCCGTTCTCGGCGAAGGCGATCGCGATCGCCCGGCCAATGCCCGACGCCGCACCGACGACCGCCGCGGTCCTGCCCTCGAGTCCCAACATTCCCGCTCCGTTCTGCTCTACTGTGTGGCGTCCCGGTGTCTGCGGCTGAAGCCGTCGAGGATCGCCTGGATGGTCTGTTCGGACCGGACGTGGACCATGCAGAGGATCCGGTCGCCGGGCCGGGTGTGCCGCGCGAAGTGGGCGTTGACCAGGTCGTCGTCGCTGGTGGGTCGGGTTCGGTACAGGTCTGCGGGCACGCCGATGCCGGCGAGTCGTCCTGACCGGCGGTCGAACCGCGCGCCCGGCGCGAGCGCCCGCGCCACCCGCGACGCGAGGTCGCCGATCCGGGCGTCGCGCCGCTCCCGCTGCGGATCGGGGTAGAGCACCGCTCCAGGCAGCCGCCCGTAGGCGCGCATCGCGCAGTAGGCGACAGGGTTGTAGGTGCGCAGCACGCTGATCCGTGGGAACTCCGCCCTGCTCACGACGTCGTCGAGCAGGGCCAGCCAGCTCGCGCTGAACGCGGCGCCGCCCCGCAGGTCCCGGGCGACGAACTGGACGCCGATGTGCAGGAACCGCTCCCCGTCGGCTGTCGACGCCCAACTCGCTCCGAGTACCCCGACCGGACGTCCGCTGCCGTCACCGCTGCCGGTAGCGTCGCCGTCACCGGTGTCGAGGCAGACGACGAGGTGCTCGGCGGAGCGGAACAGGTCGGGGCGGGCTGCGAACAGCGCGTCCATCCGGAGGTCGGGCAGCGCCCTCGCCAGACCGGCCTTGAGCCAGGCGTCCGCCGCCGGGCCGAGCGGGTTGCGGCCGGCGGAGAAACGCAGCAGGCCGTCGTCCGCACCGATCGGAGCCGGGACGGAGCCGGTCGGGGCCGGGTCGGTCGGGACACTGGTGGCGGACACTGCTCAGACGACCCCGGCGGCCAGGGTGCGGCCCGCCTCGAGCGCGTCCGCTGGCTGGGCCACCACGTGCCGGTAGAGCTCGATGAAGTAGGCCACCCACAGGCTGGCGACGACGGTCACGTGCTCGATCACCCGCCTCTCGTCCTCGGGGGTGTTCACCAGGGAGGCCAGGACCTCCCATACGAACGTGGCGTGCTCGTCCTCGATGTCCGTGCCGACGTGGCGGCGGGCTCCGGCGAGCTTCTCCCGGCCCAGCGACTCCTCCAGGTTCCGCACCCAGGACGGCTGGGTCTTCGTCGTCACGTACTCGACGAAGTAGACGCTGCTCAGCAGGGCCAGCGGTGTTCCCTCGAACTCCATGCCGTACTGCAGGTAGCCGGTGAGCAGCTTGGTGGACTGGAACGGCTCGGTGGAGTAGATCTCCTCCTTGGTGACGCCCACCTTGGCCAGGTCGCCGGCGAACCACTCGTCGTGCAGCATCTCGTCCTCGACGTAGTGCGCCCACTTGGCGCCCCGCACCGGGTCCCGCTTCGTGAAGTAGCCGATCGCGAGCGCGTCGACGGTCCGCTTGCGGCGTAGCCGCAGGATCGTCTCGATGTTGTGGCGCTTGTAGTACTCGAGGTTGATGTCCGACCCGGACCTCTGGTGGTCCGCGTACGGCACTTCGGCGTAGAACTTCTCGATCTTGGCGTCGAGCAGCTCGTCGACCTGGCTGCGCAAATCCGATGTGGTGGTCGCCGGCCGGGCGCGAGCCGCGGCTCGCGGCTCGCCGAACCAGTCGCGCGGGTTGTCGTCCATCGAGGTCTCCTCTCGGGGGGTTCGGTCCGGCGCGGGCGCGGTGGCGCGGGGCACGGTGTGGTTCGGAGCGGGAGATTCACGGGGCGCGGTTTTACCGGGCGGGGGTCAGCAGCCGCAGTCGGGGGTGCGCCGCCGCCGCAGCCGCCGGGCCGGAACCGGCCCGGCGACGGTGCTCCCGTCCTCGTCCGTCATGACGGTGTCGGCGCAGGTGAACGTGAGCGCGTACCGGGTCGTGGGGGTCAGGCCGAAGCCCAGGTGCACCACGCCGTTGCTCGCGCCGTACATCTCGTTCAGGCCGCAGTTGCCGGGCTGCTGGTGCAGCACCGGGTTGAGGCCGATGCCGAACTCCCACACGATCCGGTAGGCGTCGTCCACGGCGTAGAGGTCGGTCAGGGCCGCGACCGCGCGTTTCGCCGCCGGCTCGGCCGGGCGGACGTCCGTCACCATGCCGTCGGCCAGGTCGAGGATCACCGGACTCTCGCGCAGGACGTCGAGGTCCTCGAACAGTCTGGCCTGCTCCGCAAGGCATACCAGGTCGTCGCCGCGGTGCACGATCGGCGCGCCGTACAGCGTGACCGACCCGTTCAGGCCGAGCCGCCGTGAGGTGTCGAAGAGGTACAGCCCGGTCGGCGCGGCGCTTGCCTCACCCGACGGCGCGATCTGCTGCTCGCCGGGCGCGAGCGGGCCGGCCTGCTGGTTCCATTCGTAGTCGCCGGAGACGGTGAAGGTCGCGGATGTCGACTCACGCGCCGCGGTCAGCCAGACGAACGGGGTCTCGCTGAGCGCGGCGAACAGCCGGTCCGCCCGCGCCTCGAGGGCGACGGGGTCGGTGTGCTCCACTGCGGTCAGGAAGTAGGCGACCTGGGCATCGGTGACGGGCGTCGATCCGCAGGGCATGACCACGACTCGCCGGGTCGGGCCGATCGCGGCGGGCTCCGGGGAGGTGACGAAACGGTCCGGGCAGACCACGAAGATGTCGGCGTCGGCCGGGCAGCGGCCGGAGAGCAGCACCGCCTCGAGGGACTCGTCGGTGTCGATCGCGCCGATTCCGCAGTGCCGATACCGGGTGCTCGGGGCGAGCACGAAATTCTCGACCCGGTCGGCCTGGGTCAGCAGCAGGAATGTCTCGCTGGGGTTCCCGAACTCGCGGTGCCGGTCCGGATGCACGACGAACAGGGTCACAGGGCCACCCCCGGGCTCGGGAAGAATTGCGCGGGTGAATTCGTGGAGAAAAGCGTCGCGATGCACATCGGAAAGAAATGTGCCGAGAGAAGGCGTGCGGTGGTGGAACTCGATCTGGGGTGGGTCGGCCCGGTCAAAGCCGACCCACCCCAGTCGACGGCATCAGCCGAGGAGGGTGCCCAGGTAGCGGTCGTTCTTCTTGACCTGGATCTTCTTCTGCTGCTCCATGCTGGTCACCTCCTTTTTCTCATCCCGTAGGGTCGGGCTGTCGACGAGCCGGACAGTGCGCTCGTCGCGCCGATCAGCTGGCCAGGCCGACCGGAGTCTGGGACGGCACCACCGTGACCTCGCGGTCCGGGGTGCCGAGGAGTACTTCGCCGTTGCCGTTCGTGACGACGGTGCCGGGGGCGATGATGTCGAGGTGGTACTGGGTGAACGGAGTGAGCCCGATTCCCCAGTGCAGGCATCCGTTCTCGGCGCCGAACACCTCGTTCATCGCGTGGTTCCCGGCGAGCAGTTCGTGGGTGGTGTTTACGGCGTGGCCGATCTCCCACACGAGCCGGTAGCGGGAGTCGACCAGAAAAAGGGCTTCGAGCATCTCGATGACCCTCTGGCCGCCCAGGTCGGTGGCGGCGAGGTGTGTTATCTCGCCGTCTTCGACAGTAGCTGTTACCGGGTGGTTGCGCAAGGGCCAGAGTTCGCTGTGAATGCGCTTCTGGTCGCGGCGCGCGAATGACGGGGTGCCGGAATGCAGAATCGGGAAACCGCCGATGACGATCTCGCCGTCGAGCGGGAGCCGCAGGTGTTCTCCGAACTCCCTGATGTCAATCGGCAGAACGCTGATCTCCCCGCCGGGGACTATCTGCTGCTCGCCCCAGTCAACCCGCCCGGCCTGCTGGTTCCACACCAGCTCGCGCTCCCACAGCCGCAGGCGCGCAACGGTGCCGAACCGCTCGTCCCGATACTCGAGCAGGTCGCCGCGTTCGGCCAGCTCGAAGAAGCGGTCGGAGAAAGCCTCCTGCGCGTCCGGGTCAGTCGTCTCCACACAGCGCAGGAAATGTTCCAGTGTGGCGTGGTCGGTGGGAGTGGAGTTGCACGCCATGCCGAGCAGCTTCCGGCGTGGGCCGAGAACGTCCTGCGGCGGCGACTCGAAGAAGCAGTCGGGCGACATGACCAGCACGTGGGCCTGCTCCGGGACGTCCTCTCGCATTATACGTTCGAAATCGGTGTTCCCGCCGGTGAAAACGATGACCCGATGGCCGAGATAACCGTCGGTGTTTACTACTCGCACCGACTCCAGCAGCGACGTGTTCGTCACCAGGCAGAATTCGGTGCCGGAGGGATCGCCGAACTGGCGAATTCTCGTGGGGTCAACGACGAGTTCTGGCATGGAATTTCCTCCGAGGCGAGGGTGGCTGGCGGCGCCCGTCTCCCGGCGGGCCGCTGCTCGCATTGAGGATGCATCTCCTCGGTCGCCTTCGACCGTGTGAGATAAATGTTCGTGCCACGGTTCTGCGTATCTGGTTGACGCATCAACGGCACCGTCGTCGTGCGGTGTGCGTCAGGAACCAGGGAGCCGCAGTTGCTCTCAGGGGTGGCCGGGGATATCTTTCTCCGGCTACCCCGATCCGCTGACCGAACGGATCTGCTGTGAACGAATATTATCGTGCCCGGCCGGGATAGGGAAGGGCTGAGAGGTAAGAAAATTCGCGCTTCGTGGGTCGAGTTGTTTGCCGTGCCTACGCCGTGCCAGGCACGCCGAACGCACACAGCCTGTCGAGGTCATGGGAATCGTCGTCGCCTCAGCCGTTCTGACCCGGGGCGAGCCGGGCGGGAATCGGTACGCAGGTGCGAACCTCGCGGCTGCCATCGAGGGTAGGCAGATCGACCCCGGTCACGTGCACCGGAACGCCGTAGAGACTGCTGAGGCTTTCGCCCGTCACCACCTCGTCCGGATGTCCGTTCGCCACGACCTGCCCGTCCTTCATCAGCACCGCCCGGTCAGAGTAGGTCAGGGCGTGTGACGGCTGATGGGACGTCATGATCACCGAATGGTCGTCCTGGGCGAGCTCCGTGACGACCTGGAGGATGCGCACTTCGTTGCCGTAGTCCAGGGCGGCGGTTGGCTCGTCGAGAATGAGCACGGGTGCCTGCTGGACGAGGGCGCGCGCCAGCAGGACGAGCTGGCGCTCACCCCCGGAGAGCTGGGCGAACGAGCGGTCGGCGAGTCGTGCCACCCCGAGCCGGTCGAGCTGTTCGAGCGCGCCGCGCCGGTCAGCCGGGCTGGGCGAGGCCAGCGCGCCGAGATGCGGCGTGCGGCCCATGACCGCGATGTCGAGCGCGGTGAACGGGAACGGTGTTGACGCGCTCTGCGGTACGTAGGCGACCAGCCTCGCGAGCTCGCGGGCCGAGAGGGCGACGACGTCATGTCCACTGATCTGGACGGTGCCTCGCCGTGGCCGGAGCAGGCCCAGCAGGCACTTCAGCAGGGTGGTTTTGCCCGCCCCGTTCGGCCCGAGCAGGCAGCAGACCTCGGATTCCTCGACGGTCAGCGTCACCCCGGTCAGCCGGTGGCCGCCGCGGGGGTAGGTGAAGGTAAGATCGTCGAGCTGAACGCGCGGAATGGCGGGCCCGCCCGCCTTCGCCCTCGCTCCGCGCGCCGCCTCAGGGGGTGTCCCCGCGGCCGCTTCGGGCGTCGTTTCGGAGGTCAGAGCCACTGGCGGCCAGCCTTGGCGAGGAGCGCGACGAAGAACGGCGCGCCGATGAGTGCGGTCAGGATGCCCAGCGGCAGGTCGAGCGTGGTGGCGGTGCGCGCGACGTCGTCGACGACGAGCAGGTAGGCGGCGCCGAGCATCGTCGTCATCGGAAGCATGCGGTTGAACGACGGCCCGACGGCGAACCGTGCCAGGTGGGGGACGACGAGACCGACCCAGCCGATGATGCCCGCGATGCTGACGGCGGTCGCCGTCATGAGCGTGGACGCGGTGATCGTCACTGCCCAGATCCTCGTCCGGTTCACCCCCAGGGAGCGGGCCTCATCATCGCCGGTGGCGAGGACTGTCAGCGGCCAGCGCACCGCGTAGAGCACGATGAGACATACCCCGATGATCATGCTGGGCAGGATCAGGCTGTGCATGCTGGCCCGGCCCAGGTTCCCGAACAGCCAGAAGGTGATCTCCGGCAGCGTGGTCTCCGGGTTGGCGAGGTACTGCGCGCTCGAGATCAGCGCGTTGAACATCGCTCCGATGATCACTCCGCCGAGCACCAGGATGATCAGTGAACCGCGCCCCACCACCCGCGCGATCGTCACGGCCAGCACCGCCGCGAGCAGCCCGCAGCCGAACGACATCGTCTGCAGCGCCGCGGTCGGGAGGCCGATCAGGATCGACACCGACGCGCCGAAGCCCGCTCCCGCGGCCACCCCGAGCACCTCCGGGGAGACCAGCGGATTGCGGAACATCGTCTGGTAGGCCGCTCCCGATGAGGAGAGCGCCGCCCCCACCAGCAGCGCGGCGAGGATGCGTGGCAGGCGGATGTTCATGACCACCGCCCGGTCCTGGCCCTGGACACCGGCACCGATGCCGGCGACCTCGTGGGCGAGGATCCGCACGACCGTCACCGGGCTCAGCGAGTATCGGCCAAGGCCGAAGGAGATCACCACGAGGACCAGCAGCACGACGCCGAGCAGGATGGTGCGCCCGCTGTCCGCCGGCCACAGCCGCATCTGCGCTCTGACCGGCTCGGCAGCTTCGACCGGCCTCGCCGGCACCGCTTTCTGGCGTGCGTCCGCCGACTGTGACTCGGCCGTCGTCTCGTCCGCCCTCGTCTCGTCCGCCGTCGTCTCGTCCGCTGCTGGTGGGACCGCCGGCGGTGGGACCGCGGGCGGCGATGGGATGGTCGGTGGCGCGCTCACTGGTGCGCCGCCTGCCTGGTCGGAAGGCCCCTGATGATCGGTAGCACCTTACTGGCGAACAGTCGGACGGAGTTCTGCTGCACCCGCAGTGGGACAGTGCCGCTGAACGAGGGGCGGATGTTGACCTGCTCGACGCCCAGCTCGTCCCGTAGCGCGGTCAGCCGCCGGGCCACGGTCTCCGGGCCGCCGACGATCGCCGTCTCGCGGAGGAACCGGACTGGGTCGAGTTCGGGGGGACCGGCTGTCCGATGGCCGTGTTCGTCGCCACCGAGGGACGCCAGCCGTCCGGTGAGCCGTTCCACGATCGGCCGGGCGATCTGGTCCGCCTCCCCGTCGGTTCGTGCGACCAGGCAGAACCGCTCGACCCGCAGGTCCGCGGTGCGGCCGCCTCGGGAGACGTACAGTGCGGCCTGCTCGGCCATCGCCTGGGTCGTCCCGGTGGCGGCGAGCAGGAGCCCGTAGCGTCTGCCCGCCGCCCAGACGATCGACTCGTCGGTGTGGGCCGCGATCTCGACGGGCGGATGCGGGTGCTGCACGGGCGTCGGCCCGACGCGGTACTGCGCCCCGTCGGCGACGACGGAGCACCCCCGCCAGTACCTGAGCACGGTGTCGAGCGCCTCGGGCAGGTCGGCGTCGCCGCCCGGGCACCGGGTGACCCGGGCGTAGTCGGCGACGGGCCAGCCCACGCCCAGGATCACCCGGCCGCCGGAGAGGCGGTCGAGGGTGGCGAGATCCGCGGCGAGCCGGATCGGGTCGTACTGCGCCACGTGCAGCGCCGTGAACCCGAGCCTGATCCGGCTGGTGACGGCTGCGGCCGCCGCCGCGAGTGGGATCGGTGCCGGCTGTGCCCGCAGTGTGCGGGAGCCGACCGAGGTGAGATGGCCGTCGGTGAACCAGAGACTGTCGAAGCCGAGGGCCTCGGCGGTCCGGCTCAGCTCCGTGACTGAGGTCGGACCGCCCGTCTCGAGGTCGCCGCGGCCACCGGGAAGACCGAATCGCATGTCGGTAGTCACGATCATTTGTCCTCGACCTGCAGGATCAGGTCGCGATCGGCCTCGGTTGGTTCGTAGTGGAAGAACTTCTGGTAGAAGTCGCGGGTCTCGGCGCACATGTCGAGGTCGGTGAACAGGTCGGGGTGCAGCGCCTGGGGCGCCCACTGGATCTGCAGCGCCTCCTCGGGGCCGAACCGGTCCCACGGGCAGAGGCCCTGTGGGTTGAAGCGAAGCCGGTTGCCCTTGACGGCCGGTGGAATCGGCGGAGTCTTCGGAGTCGCCGCATCCGGCGACGAGCGCGGCCATCGTGACGGTGACCGCGGGCGCCACAATCCGACCGTTGCCCGGCGGACGCACACCCGGCCGCCGCCCATCCGGAGGGGACCCGGGCGGAGGGCTTGCGGCCGGTCACGCTCAGGGCTTCCGCCGCAAGCTTCGAGCGAGTGCCGCGGAATGCGGATGGACCGTGGTCTCACGTGTTCCCCCCGACCATGGGCATGACCTGACAATCAGAAAGTGATCAATTGGCTACCGGTGGTGCGTCCGCGCGCGGGGTAGGGCGCCGCCACGGCTGGGGCGGGGAGCCGGCGCCGTCGCTTCTCCTTAGGAGCGGAACAAGAAGAGCATAACTTCCGCATCTGCGGATTGTCAGCGCCAGCCGTCCCCTGATCTGCGGTTTCTGGCGCTGCCGGGTCGCGCCGGTAACGGCCCGGTGTTCCCGAGGTACTCGGCTTGTAAAACCAGTCGAGGTCGACGTTCACCGAAACCCAGGGTCGTCCGTTATTACACCATTTAGACCTAGATGACCTGTATGTCAGGACCGGGCTGCCTCGCAGGGTGGGGCAGGCTCTGTCGTTGCCGCAACTGCGGGGGAGACCGAGACGGATGCTCCTCATCTGCGGATACTTACTACGCTGCGGGCAGCAAACGCTTCGGAGCATCGGTGCCGGGGCTCTTGCCCGGCCCCGTAGGCACCCCCCACCCCCGCGAGCCCGCTCCACCCGCCCCTGTTTCCCCCGACCAGAGAGAAACGTGCAGATGTCGTCGCATCCCCTCCGCCGGGTCTTCACCCGGCGGTTCACCGTCCTGTTCGCCGTCCCCGCGCTCCTGATCGCGGGCGCGGTCGCGCTCCTGCCGGGGACGGCCGCCGAGGCCGCCGGGACCACGCCGAGCACCCAGACCGCCGCCCGCCCGCCCGCGGGGCACCACCCCCCGATCCCAGCCCAGGGCATCTTCTTCGTGAAGGGCAAGGTCGCCCACCCTGCCCGCCTCACCGTCGCCGACCTGGCCCGGTACCCGCAGTACACCCAGCATGTGACCTTCCAGAGCGGCACCGGGCCCCAGACGCACACCTACACCGGGGCCAAGCTCATCGACATCCTGACCGCTGCCGGCCCGGCCTTCCGTGCCGACGTCAAGAACGACCTGCTCCGCTACGCGGTCCTCGTGCACGCCAGCGACGGCTACGAGGCGGTCCTGTCCTGGCCCGAGCTCGTCGACGGCTTCGGCGGCACCCAGGCGCTGCTCGCCTCCAGTGAGGACGGCCGCTCCCTGGCTACCGAGGGCCCACGGTTGACTGTGCCCGATGACACCAAGGGCGGCCGGTACGTCTCCGGGCTCACCTCAATCACTCTCGTCCGCGTGGGAGCCTGACCAGTCCCATCCCCCAGGGACTCGTGTACCGGCAGCTCCTGGGTGCCGGTACACGGGTCCCTCCACTGCCACTACCGCGGACGTTCGACCGCTGTCTCCGTCTCTGGGAGTGACCGACCAGGCGCAACAGGTGCGCGGCTTCGTCTCTCGCACTGATCAGCCAGGTGGACGAGCTGATGTTCCCCGAGGTCTACGCCCTCGGCGAGGCGTATGAGAAGGTCAACCACGAAGGCGACACGGGAAGCGACGCCGACACCTGACCGCCGGCACTGCCGACGCCCCGCCCAGTAGCCGGGCAGAGCCGGCGGAACTGTAGGCACCGCCAACGAGCCGCCTGCGGATGGTCTCGCGTAGCACGGCCAGGACGCATCGCGGTGCGAGTCGTCATCGAGGCGGGAACCGTCGCGTCGGATCGCGCCTCGGCCCGTGGGCTGCGGCGCGATCAGGCACCGGCGAGCCACGTGTGGCTGGTGTGGTGTCAGAGGCCGTTCACGCGCTCGGCCTCGTCACGGTCGGTGGTGTGTAGCTCCCAGTAGAGCGGAGTGATCTGCTCGGGTTGGGCTGTCGGGAGCCGGGGATGACGGCCATCGGCGTTGCCGGTGTCGATGCTGCGCACCTTGATCACGATCTGCGCGCTCGAGTTCGCCGGGATCTCCTCATCGAGGCGGACCGTGCCCGCGAACTCGGTGAACGAGCCGCGGACCTTCGTCCCTATATGGCGTGGCGAGCCACGAAGCCGATGCGAGTGCGGGCCGGGTCGATGACGTACTCGCCGATGAGATCGGAAATGGGCTGGGCGGTGTCGGACATCTGCCGCTCCTCGCGATGGTGGTGGAAAGTTGATTACTCAACCAACTTACGGCTGGTTAGATGATGCGTCAACCATCTGCAGGGCGCGGTCTTCTCGGACGGCGTGCAGTCCGCTCAGCGGTCCGCCGTCCACCTGCATCAGGCGTCCCATCTCAAGCGGGCCGAGGTCGACGGGCGCGAATCCGAAGTCCTCGACAACGGAGCGGAAGAGATCCTTCGAGGTCCCGTCGTCGCCGGCGTAGAAGAGGATCCGGCGGCCCGCGTCGGTGACGGGGTCGGCGGCGATGTAGGGGCCGTACATGTTGTCGAAGGCCTTGATGACGTGGGCGCCGGGGATCAGTGAGGCGACCAGTTCGCTGCCTCCGATCTCGAGGTGGTCGGCGACGAAGGTGGGGGTCAGGCTGGCCCACTGGTTCGTGGCGTCGATAACGATCCGGCCGTCGCGGGTGGGCAGGTTGCCTACCGCGTCGCGCACCCGTGTCCAGCGCACGGCGAGCACGACGAAGTCCGCGGCTCCCGCCTCGGCGACGGTGCCGGCCGACGCGCGGGGACCGAAGGCGTCGACGACGGCGTCGAGGGTGCCCGGACCGCGACTGTTGCTGAAGACCACGTCGTGACCGGCCTTGACCACGTGGCCGGCGATGGCGCGCGAGACCGTTCCCGCGCCGATCATTCCAAACTTCATGGGTCACTCCTGTTGAGCGGGGGCGTGGGAGCAGCCGGGATCCGGGCGTGCCCGGCGCGGGACGACCCCGCCGGATGGCGTCACGCGCCGGATGCGATGGAGATGTGGCTCTGGCTGTGCAGGCCGACGATGCTCACGATGTGTTTCCCGGAGCGCCGAGATCTTGGTTGACTCGTCGACCGTATTGGCTCTTGGTTGACGTGTCAACCAGCAGGTAATATCGCCGCATGCCGACGGAACCGACCTGGCTCAGCCCCCGTGAAGACCGCGCCTGGCGGGCCTTCATGCACGCGCACCACCAGCTCGCCGTCCGTCTGCGCCGGCACCTTCTGGAGGACTCCGGACTGACGGAGGCCGACTACGAAATCCTCGCTGTGCTCTCGGAGCACGCCACGGGCAGTCTGCCCGCTCGGGAACTGTGCGCCCTGCTGCAGTGGGAGAAGAGCCGCCTCTCCCACCAGACCCGGCGCATGCAGGAGCATGGGTTCATCGTCCGGGAAACCAACCCAGCCGATGCCCGCAGCTCCATGATCCGCCTCCTGCCCGCTGGACGCCGCGCCATCGAGGACGCCGCGCCCCAGCACGTGCGCAACGTCCGCCGGCACTTCATCGACCTGCTCACCCCCGCCGAACTCGACATCCTCACCGCCCTCAACGAACGGATCCTGGGCCACCTCGCCGAGGACCCGTTCCCCGAACACTCCACCCCAGACGAACCCGCGCTCTCGCCCTGAGCGGCGTGACCATTCCGGATCACCGCCACCGCATCCTCGCCAAACAATCAAGGACCGCAGTCAAGGAAGTAGGTCCGAGTTCCCGCGCGGGACTCCTCACAGCGCTGCTCGTGGTAGCGAACGAGTCGTCCTTCGCCGCCGGCCCAGCAGTCGGCCCGTACTTGTTCGGCGCCGCGGGAGTTCGCCTCGCGGATGACCGCGGCGAGCAGATGCCGGCCGACCTCACGGCCGGCATGCGGACGGGAGGTCGCGAATGCTTCGAGGTGGAGCTCAGTCCGGTCGGCGGCCGGCGCGTGAGCGATGCCGAAGCGGGCACGCGTGCTATCTGCGTCCCCGGGCGACGTGTTCGCGTACGGCGGGTATCGATTCGGCGGCGAAGCGTTCGAGCACGTCCGGGTCGTCGCTGGCCAGGATGAAGATGCTGACGCCGTCCTGGAGGGTCATCTGGGCCAGTGCTTCCGGGGTCTGCTGGTCCGGGAAGATGTTGAGCAGACGGGTGATCTCGCGGGGGTCGCGGCCCGCGGCCCGTGCGGCGTCGTCGATGATCGCGTTTCCCTTGGGCAGGCCGCCGGGCTCCATGACCGGCAGCGACGGCAGCCAGCCGTCGGCCTTGCGTCCCACCAGGTCCTGCATCCTCGGCTTGTGGGCGCCGAGCCAGATCGGGATCTCATGAGCGGGCGCGGGTCCGCGCTCGGCGCCGTGGACCTTGTAGAACTCGCCGTCGGCATTGAGGGTGCCGGGCACGTCGACGTCCCAGATCCCGCGGATCACGTCGATGGCCTCGCCGAGCGCCGCCACGCCCTGCAGCGGGGTCAGCCGCCGTCCGCCGGCCGCCTGTACGGCGTCCCAGTAGAAGCCGGCCCCGATCCCGAGGCTCGTCCGTCCACCGGAGAGCAGGTCGAGGCTGGCAGCCGCGCGGGCGAGCACGGCGGGGGGCTGGCGCAGAGGCAGGTTCAGCACGTTGGCGGACACGCCGATGCGCTCGGTCCGCGCTGCCACCCAGCTCAGCAGGGTCCAGGTATCGAGGAAACTCGACTGGTAGGGATGATCCTGGAAGGTGACGAAGTCGAAACCGAGCCGCTCACTGCGCTGCGCCAGCTCGACCGGACGGTCCGCCGGGGAGTTGGCGGGAGAGATGAACGTTGCGAAACGCAGAGGATGGCCGTAGTCAGGCACGGGTGTCTCCTTCAGTCTTTCGTGTGTGGCCAGCCACGATGAGATGTTGTCGCCGACCTGTTTGATGACGTCTTCGCCGGTGCCGGACGCGGGCAGTCCCGGGTCGTCAGAGTCGATTGCCTGCAGGTCGGATGGCACAGGGGCCGCCGACATCCCGGGCAGGCGGAACCCTGCCTGCCCGGGATGGCCGCCTGGTGCCAGTGCGCGGCGCTGGAACTGCAAGCGGGCTTCAGTCCGGGACGTTGACGCCGAGGCTGATGTTGAACCCTGCGCCATGGCTGGCCAGGCCCATCAGCAGCGGGCCCGCCGCCTCCAGCCAGTGCGCCGCCGCCAGGTCGCCGGCATCCAGCGGGCGCAGCCCGAGGCTCTCGATGAACGCCGACACGCTCGCCTTGGCGTCCGCGTCGTCGCCGGCTATGAGCACGTCCAGTGGGCCGCCCTGGGCCAGGACGTGGCCGAAGACGGTGTTGAACGCCTTCACGACATGCGCGCTGGCCGGGGCGGCCTTGGCGATCTCCTGCGCGCCGGACGAGCCGTCAGGGGTGACCAGCGCGGTGGCGTCGGCGTTGAAGGTGTTCGAGATATCGATGACGACCTTGCCGGCCAGTGCGTCCCCGTACTGGGCGAGGACCTGCGCGGCGCTGGTGTAGGGCACGGCGAGGATGACGATGTCGCCGGCCGGCACGGTGCCGAATGTCCCGGCCGTCGCGCCGCCGCCGAGTTCGGCGGCCAGGTCCTTGGCCTTGGCCTGGTCGCGGCCGATGACCTCGACGGCGTTGCCGCCCTCGACTGCGCGGGCGGCTATGGCGCGGGCCATGCCGCCCAGGCCGACGAAGCTGATGCCACTCATGGACGGGTACTCACTTTCTGTAGTCTGGGATGAACTTTTTGCTTTGAAGGGACCGGGGGTCAGCTGCCCGGCCGGATGGCTCAGACTTGACTGAACCCGCCATCGACGACCAGGTTTGCGCCGGTGATGAAGCCGGCGTCCGCAGAGGCGAGGAACAGCGCGGTGGCCGCGATCTCTTCACTGGTCCCCAGCCGTCCCAGGGGGATGGCGGAGGTGATCTGCTCCCGGAATTCCGGGGTGACGGTGCTGAAGAGCGCGGTGTCGATCGAGCCGGGACTGATGACGTTTACCCGGATGCCGCGGTCCTTCAGCTCCGCGGCCCAGGTGCGCGCGAGTGAGCGAACGGCTGCCTTGCTCGCCGAGTAAATCCCGGCGCCGGGGATGCCCTTGGTCGCGCTGGTCGTGCCGTTCAAGATGATCGACGCGCCGTCGCTCATCAACGGCAGCAGGTATTGAACGGTGAACACGGTGCCCCGGAAGTTGACGGCCACGAGCGTGTCGAACGAGTCCGGGGTGATGCTGCCCAGCGGGTCGGATACCGAGCCGATGCCGGCGCTGGCGAACAGGACGTCGACTCGTCCGTGATGCTCCCGCACGGTGTCGGCCAAGCGGGCGAGGTCGTTCAGGTTTCCTGAGTCCGCCTGCACGCCCGTTACGTTGTGGCCGATGGCGGTGACCGCCTCGTCCACTTTGTCTTTGCGTCGTCCGGTGATGAACACGTGGGCGCCTTCAGCCACGAACAGCTTGGCCGTTGCTAGCGCCATCCCAGACGTCGCTCCGGTGATCACTGCGACTTTGCCATCGAGCTTGGGCATGGTGAACTGGCCTTTCTGTTGGTTGTGGTTTGTGTTTTGGTGGTTGGCGCCGCGATCCGTCCTGCCACCGGGGCGCCGCCCGCCACGGGCTGTCAGATCAGTCCGCCGGCGATCTCGTCGAGGGGCTCGGGCTGGCCGGCCTCGTGATGGAGCCGGGTGCCGCCGCGGATCAGGGCACTGCAGAGGACGGCAGCGGCCCAGAAGATGCCAGCGGCCCACCAGTAGCCGACGGTGAACCCGTGCACGGTTGCGCCGACGACGGCAGTGCTGCCGTGGCGGGTCAGGTAGTGGCTGGTGGCGCTGGCGACGAAGGTGCTGATCAAGGCGACGCCGAGCGCCGAGCCGAGCTGCTGGGAGACGTTGTTGAGCGCCCCCGCCGTACCAGCGTCGCGCGGATCGACACCCTGCTGCCCAACCGCGACTGCCACGACGGCGGCAGACCCGATGCCGGTCCCGACCAGGACCAGCCCGGGCAGCACCCAGGCCGCGTACGGGCTGCCCACACCGGCCTGGGTCAGCAACGCGGCTCCGGCACCGGAGGCGATCAAGCCGGCGGCGACGATGACCCGCATGGTCAGGTGCCGCAGCAGCACGCCCTGGGTCAGCGTGGCGACTACGGCGATCGCCGCCATCATCGGCAGGAACGCGACGCCGGTCATGATCGGCGAGTAGCCCAGCACACCCTGGAAGTAATAGGTCAGGAACAGGAACAGCGCGAACACCGCCGCGTTCGCCAGGAAGAGCGTCAGGTAGGCGGCACCACGGTTGCGGTCGGCGACCACCCGCAGCGGGATGAGCGGGTGGCGGGCGACCTGCTGGAGCACGACGAAGCCGGCCAGTAGGAGACCGCCGGCGATGAGCGGGGTCAGTGTGACCGCCGAACCCCAGCCGTCGGTCTGGGCCTTGGCCGACCCGAAGACCAACCCGAAGACCGCCGCCGAGCCGACGACCGTGCTCGGCACGGAAAGCCTGGGCTTGTCGGGCTCGGCGGAGTTGTGCAGCAGTGTGAGGCCACCGATGATCCCGGCGACCGCGAGGACGATGTTGACGTACATGCACCAGCGCCAGTCCACGTAGTCGGTCAGCAGCCCGCCCAGCAGCAGGCCGACGGCGCCGGCGCTGCCGGACACCGCACCGAAGATCCCGAACGCCTTGTTCAGCTCCTTGAGGTCGGTGAAAATCACCGTGATCAGCGACAACGCCGCCGGCGCGAGAACTGCGGCGAACCCGCCCTGGGCGGCCCGGGCGGCGATCAGCGTGCCGATGTTCGGGGCCGCGCCGCCGGCAGCGGAGGCAATCGCGAACCCCAGCAGTCCCACGATGAACATGGTCCTGCGGCCGAGCACGTCGCCCAGCCGGCCTCCCAGCGGAAGCAAGCTGCCGAAGGCCAGCACGTAGGCGGTGATCACCCACTGGCGGCTGGCGTCGGAGAAGCCGAGGTCGGCCTGCGCCGAGGGCAGGGCAACGTTCACGACGGTCGCATCCAGCAGGATCATGATCTGGGCGATGACGAGGACACCCAGAGCCATCCAGCGCCGCTCGTCATCGGGATCGGGCGAAGCGGCCAGGCGCGCTCCGACGGCCTCCGCGGGCCGCGCAGGCGCCTGCGCCCCGGAGGCGGACGGCTCCATAGTGCTCATCTGCTTCGCTCCTCGTGCGGTCAGGTCAGAGCACCAAGATGAGGCACCCCTCCGGTCGTTGCTGTCTACCTGAACGGAGGGGTACCTCACCATATTCCGGAGGGGTGCCTCAAGTTGGCGGCAGTTTCGGGCCTCGACATCTGGCGGCACCAGAGGGATGAGGGGAGACGAGGTGCCCCTCGCCGCCTGGTCGCGGACGCTGCCCGCGACGGCGGGGACATCCAGGCCGGGTACCGCCCGGTCCCGGCAGCCACCCGGCCTGTTTCTCGGCCCTGCCGCCGCGCCCAGGGCGCCGAACGAACGTCATGCTCGCGGGATGGCCACCGGGATCGTCAGCCAGCTGGGCCGCCACGGTGCTGCCGCGCGCCGTCAGCCACGTCGCGCACGACCATGCCGACGAGCTCACCGAGGTCAACCGCGCTCGGCCGGGCTCCTGAGCGGCGCGGAAAGGGAGGTCGCCCTCACCATCGCTGGTAAACTGACGAAGTGAGCGGCCGCGACGTGGAGCAGATGCGACGGCCCCTGCGCCGCGACGCCCGGGAGCGCCGAGACAAGCTCCTCGCCGCGGCGCAGCGCGAATTCGCCGCACACGGCGTGGATGCCTCCCTGGAGAAGATCGCACGCGACGCCGGCGTAGCCATCGGCACCCTGTACCGCCACTTCCCAACCCGCCTGGACCTGCTCATGGCCGCCTTCCAGCCCCGGCTTCAGGAGTTCCTCGACGGGGCCAACAAGGCCCTGGAGATGAACGACCCGTGGGAAGGTTTCGTCTACTACCTGGAGCACCTGTTCGGCATGCAGGCGGGAGACCGGGGTTTCAACGACTTCCTCTCCCGCCGCTTCACCGACAGCGCCGAGACCGAGCGCATCCACGACGAGATGTGCCAACAGATCGTGGACATGCTCACCCGGGCCCAAGAAGCCGGCGAGGCTCGCTGCGATATCACCCTGGCCGACATCGTCAACCTCATCTGGTCGAACGGCAGGATCATCGAGGCCACCAGCGCCACGGCGCCCAACGCCTGGCGGCGTTACCTCTACCTCATGCTCGACGCCTACCGGGCCGAGCGGGCACATCCGATCCCCGAGCCGCCGATGACGTACGAGCAGTTGTACGACGCCATGGTCCATCTCAGCGAGGCGCAGTAGGCGCGGCCGGCACCAGAGCCCATAGCACCGTGTCGGCGCGCGCCGACACGGTCCTATGCTCGTCGACCGGCGCGGGCTAGGTTGAGGCCGCCTCTGGCGGCTGGTTGTCGAGTGTTGGATGCGTGTCGCTACGGATCTGCGCGACCAGGCCGCGGGCGGTGTCGGCGCCGACGTGCAGCCGTTTGCGCAACGTCTCAGCGGAGATTGGGCGTTGGCGGTGCTGCCAGTGCAGGACGTCCTCGGCGCGACCACCAGCGGCACCGTAACGGCCAGGAACACCGCCAGCAGCCCCAGTCCGCCGCCCGCCGCTGATCCGTCGCAACTACCGCTGGCGCCGCCTGCGTGCGGTCACGAGCACCGCGGCGCCTCCGATCGACGCGACGCCACCGACCAGCAGCGGTGTGCTGGCCGAGACGCCGTCAACGAGTACCCCACCGACGGTTGCGCCGACGGCGATCCCGATGT
Source organism: Frankia sp. RB5 (assembly GCF_059816245.1). Taxonomy (NCBI): domain Bacteria; kingdom Bacillati; phylum Actinomycetota; class Actinomycetes; order Frankiales; family Frankiaceae; genus Frankia; species Frankia sp. RB5. Next base: position 155,182 of record NZ_JCBATA010000005.1, on the reverse strand, counting down.
TGCAGACCGTCACGATGGCCCCACCGATCTGCTCGAGTCGTGCCGGCTCGGTCCGGGCGCCCCAGCTCAGGATCGTGGTCGGCACACCGCCGAACGCGAGACCCCACACCGCGGCGGCGATGAACAGGCCGACGACCGAGCCACCGGTCAGGCGCATGACGAGCATCCCTACCCCCAGCGCAGCAGGGAACAGGAACACGCCCACCAGGGGAGCGCGGTCGGCCAGAGGACCACTGAGCACCGTGCCGAGGAAGCTGGCGACACCGAACACGAGCAGCAGCACCGCGAAGCCGGCGTCGTCGATGCCGGACAGGTCCTGCACGGCCGTCCGGATATAGGTGAATCCGCTGAAATGCCCGCCGAAGATCAGCAGTATCGCGAACAGGCCGACCAGGACTATGCTGGAGCGCAGTACCGATCCGAGCGCCCGAAGCCCGCCTGCCGCTGCGGGAGTGACGTTCGGCAGTGTCGCCGCCTGCGCGATCACAGCGAGCACCGCAACGCCGGCGCCGAGCAAGAACACCCCCCGCCATCCCCAGACCCCGCCTAGCCAGGCGCCGAGCGGAACGGCTGCGACAGTGGCGCCCGAGACGCCGGAGTTGATGACGGTCAGCGCTCGACCGACGTGGTCGGTGGGCACCAGGTGCGCGGCCATCGCGGCGGCCATCGCCCAGAACCCGCCGAGCGCGACACCCAGCAGGAGCCGCGCGGCCAGCAGCACGTAGAGGTTGGGTGCGATCGCCACGATCAAGTCGGAGACGGCAGCAAGAACGGTGAGGACGATCATGACGTGGCGCCGATCGGCACGCGGCAGGACCACCGAGATGAACAGAGCCGCCAGGGCGGCAGCGAATGCGGTGACGCTGACGGCCTGCCCCGCCGCGCCGGCCGACACGCGGAGGTCCTCGGCGACGCGTGGCAGCAGACTCGCTGGCAGGAACTCCGACATGACGATCGCGAAGATCCCCAGGCTCAGCGAGACGACACCGGCCCAGGCCGGATTTCCGGCCGTCTCGCCGCGTCCGCCCGCCACGCGCAGGCGAGTATCGGCAAGCTCCAGTTGTTCGCAGGTGCTCACCAGGGCAGCTCTCCTGCCTCGTCCTGAAAGGTCCCGGTCGGGCCGGTCGGGTCCAGGGTGGCCAGACGCACGACGACTCGGGCGCTCTCCTCGACCGGTCGTCCGATGCCGAACGCGGCCGTCATGTCGGTGGCGGTGGTGCCCGGCTCGAGGGCGTTGAACTTGATGCCCGGCTGGGACTTGGCGTAGTGGACCGTGAGCATGGTGGCGGCGGACTTGGACGCCGAGTAAAGCGCCAGCGGCAGACCGAACTCCGGCCGCTCGGGATTGTTCACTGCCCAGAACGACCCGGCGCTGCTGGAGATGGTGACGACGGTGGGGTTCGACGACTTGCGAAGCAGGGGCAGCGCGGCTTCGGTGACGCGCACGATGCCCACCGCGTTCGTGTCGAAGGAGCGCAGAGCCGCGGGGCCGTCGAGCCCGGTCTCCAGCACACCTGCGTTGTGCACCAGGACGTCGAGACGGCCCTCGGCCGCGCCGATCGCCGTCAGCGCGCTGCTCACAGAGGCATCGTCGGTCACGTCGAGCTGGACGAAGCGCGCCCCGAGCGCCGCTGCGGCGGCCTCACCCCGCGCGACATCCCGCGCACCGATATAGACGTCGTGCCCCAGTTCCAGCAGCTGTCTGGCGGTCTCGTAACCGATGCCCTTGTTGGCTCCGGTGATCAGTGTGACGGTCATGTCTGTCCTCTCGAAATGCATGGCCCGACCAGGCCGTTGTGCACGCTATGCGCGGCACACCGACTCACCCAGAGCCCTCCGCAGCCTGGGGTGTGACACGACCCCCCCTGACCGCTGCGCAGCGGCTTAGGCTCGCCGCATGAGCGAGTCGACGAATGCCCTCGGGGGGTATCTGCGTGCCCGACGCGACCTGGTCATGCCGCAGCAGGCGGGCATCCCCGACGCCGGTGTGCGCCGTGTGCCGGGGCTGCGGCGGGAAGAAGTCGCCATGCTCGCCGGCGTCAGCGCCGACTACTACCTACGGCTGGAACGGGGCCGCGACCGCAACCCCTCCGTACACGTGCTCGAGTCGATCGCACGCGTGCTCCAGCTCGACGACGACCACTTCGCCCACCTGCTGGCACTAGTTGCAGAGGTTCCCCGACAGCGGAAACGCCGACCGCGCAAGGAGCCCCCACCCGCTGGCTCGCTGAAGCTCCTGGACTCCCTCATGCAGCCTGCCTTCATCGAAGACCGGTACTTCGACGTCCTCGCCGCGAACCGCATGGCCACCGCGCTCTCACCGGGCCTGGCCGTCGGGGGCAACCAGCTGCGAGACCTGTTCCTGGAGCCGGCCGAGCAGGCACTGTACCCGGAGTGGGAGAATGTCACCGAATGCTTCATCGCGAGTCTGCGGCAGGCCGTGGGCACCGACATCGACGATCCCCGCTTCATCGAACTCACCGGCGAGCTCTCCCTCGCAAGCCCGCGATTCCGTCAGCTCTGGGCCCGGCACGAAGTACGTGGACAGCGCGGAACCCCCCTCCGGATCAACCACCCGCAGGTCGGGGAGATGACGCTCAACCGAGAGCGACTGGCTATCAACGGCACCGAGGGCCTGATGCTCGTCGTATATCACCCGGACGCTGGCTCCAGCGATGCGGACAAGCTGGCTCTGCTGGCCTCCGCTGCCCTGCCCACCTCAAACACCGAGCACGAGTCCCTGAGGCACACATGACGACCATCGGAATCATCGGCGCAGGCGAGGTCGGAAGCCAGATCGCCCGCGCAGCGATCGCGAACGGCTACACCGTCGTCATCGCCAACTCCCGGGGACCGGAGACCCTGAAGGGTCTCATCGCCGACCTGGGACCATCCGCGCACGCCGCCCGTGCCGAAGATGCTGCGGCCGCCGGGGACTTCGCAGTCGTCGCAGTGCCCCTCAAAGTCGTCAACGACATGCCCGTCGAAGAGTTGGCCGGCAAGATCGTGCTCGACACGAACAACTACATGGTCTGGCGCGACGGCCAGATCCCCTTGATAGATTCAGGCACCAAGACTGTTCACGAGTTGCGGCAGGAACAGCTTCCGACGTCGAAGGTCACCAAGGCGTTCACCCACATCCAGGCTCCGAACCTGTTGCGGTTTGGCCGACCCGCCGGAGCCCCCGACCGCATGGCGTTGGCTGTTTCGAGCGACTACCCGGAAGCCGTCGAGCTCGTCACGCGACTGTACGACCAGTTCGGCTTCGACACCGTCGACAACAGCCCGCTGAGCGACTCCTGGCGCTCTGCCCCCGGCACGCCGATGTGGCGCTTTCACGATTCGGGGCAGCACCGCGAGGAGCTGGTCCGCAACCTAACAGCAGCAAAGCCCCCGCACGAGGTCGAACTTGGCGAGGCCTGACCGAACCCGAAGTGATGTCAGGGCCAGCAACCAAGATCAATCGGTTCGGATGCTGGTGCATATGGTCCACACCCCCTGACCTGCGCGTTTGCGGCGATCAGGCCGTTCGTAAGATCGACAACTCGCCCCGGTGGTGCCTGGTGGCGGACTGGCTGCTGGCTCCAACGCAGATCCTGGCCAGCCTCACGGGCGGCGTGGTCCTGCACGACCCGCTCGATCTGCTCACCGCGCGGCGCCATGCGCTGGCCTGGTACCCCGACGATGTCTGGCGTTATGTCCTGGCAGCCGGCTGGTTGCGTGCGAGCCAGGAAGAACCGTTCATCGGCCGCACCGGCGGCCGGGGCGACGACCTCGGCTCGCGCATGCTCGCCGCCCGCGGAGTGGTTCGCGCGGCAGTCGGATGTCGGCGGGCGCCGCACGTACGGCGGTGCCTGGGTCGTGCGGTCATCGTCGTCTGGAGGCGATAATGGTCGGGTGACCGTCGACCTGCGTGACAGCCGGATCGCCGAGGTGTGCCGGCGTTACGGCGTCGCCGAGCTGTCCGTCTTCGGCTCGGTGGCGCGCGGCGAGGACACCGACTCCTCGGATGTCGACCTGCTGTCGGAAGCGATGGAGGCGGCGAAGAGCGCCGCGGCCAGCCATCGGCCACTCGCGGCCAGCAGGGCCACGGCGAGGCCCGTCAGCGCCGCGCCCAGGTAGAACAGCGCATCGGTCCGCGTCGGCCCGGGTCGCGGCGCGCTGGACGGTGAAGGCGGAGCTTCCGGATCCCATGTGTCCGCCGCGTCCCGCGCGTACCTGAGGATCAGCCAGTCCAGTTGATCGGGCTCCACGCCCACCCCGACGTTTCCGTAGCGCCGCACGAGACGTTCTTCCAGATGCGCACGTAGCCCCGCCGTGTGGTCGGGCCAGTTCCCTGCCCGGTGCGGCCGCGCCGGGCTGAAGTGCATCTCGATGAGCCTATGGACGTCCTTGCGGAAGGAGGTCGGCGTCCAGGGGCGTGCCAGGCGCGGGTCGGGTAGCTCGGATTCGCGCCGCAACGCCTCGTCGCGCAGCGCGCTCGTCGCACGTTCCGGTCCGTAGCGCTGTAGGAGGTAGGCCGCCGCAGCCAGGCAGAACGTGGCAAATGCCGCAGCCAGCCCGAACGGCCCGACGGCAAGGGCGCTTACCCCGAGGACCAGCCCGCAGCCGCCCCCGACGGCGTGGGCCCACGCATGGCGCGACGCTGTCCACACGCGGGGCGTGGCTGCGGGGCCGGTTGCTGCTCGCGATCGACGGGTTCGATGTCGGCGTGCTCGATACCGAGAAGAACCCCGCCGAGTTCGGCTACGTCGGGTCGGGTGAGGAGCAGTCGGCCCCGAAGATCCGGGTCGTCGAGTTCTTCGCCGCGTCCCCGCAGGAGGCGCCGGCAGCGATCGGAAGCGGTCTGGACCGCGCTGGTCGGGGTTCACGTGTGGAAACCTCGACGCCTACGAAGCCCTGCTCGACTGGGAAGCCGCGGTCACCGAGTGCGCCTGGCGGGCACTCTTCGATGCCGGTCCGCCCACCCTGGTGGCTGGCGACGGAAACCCGCCCCATGGTCGTCCAGGTATCGCACCGGTTGCTGTCACCCACGAGGTGGTCGTTCGTACTGTAGCCGGATGAGGCGGCCATTTCGAAACAGCGAGATCGAGGACAGCAACTCGGCTTTGATGCCGCGTGCACGACGCGCCGCTGTGCGTTCGTCGTGAAGAATCCAGTCTTCAAGTAGCGCCGGTAGTGAGAACTGGAGCTGAAAGGCTCGTGAACTGTCGGCGGGCACGATCATCCAGTCGCCGGTGACCTCGCGTCTGGTCACGAACTGGATGTTCACGTCTACCTCGGGGCCACGGCGAGCGACGTAGGTATCGAGCGCGGAGAGATCGGAGGGCCGCAGAGCCAGCACAAAGGGCGCGGACGGGAAGGCGAAGACCAGATTCGCGTCAAGCCGTCCGGCAAGCTCGGCCGTGAGGGACTCCAATCGATCGAGGGGAAGTGTCTGAAACTCCCGCTGCGCCGGGTTCAGCTGGTTTGCCAATCGGGCTCGACTCGCGCGCCGCTGGAAGCTCACCGCGTCACCGGCGTCTACGTCATCGATGTCGTCGGATTCCCCGTTGGTCCAGGTGTCGAATGCCAGCCTGAGTGCGGTGCGGACCTGTCCGGTGGGAAATGGTGATACCTGTGCTTCTTCGGCCAGGTCATGAAGTCCCTGCGCGACGCGGTCGGCGGCGCCCAGCAGCCCGGCGAAACCCGGGCTCGACAGGTCCACAAGTGAGATCTGCTGGGCGAGCGCGAACTGCTGGGCCGGCTTGGTGAATCCGGAGGTGGAGAACAGCACGTACCGATAGTGGTAGCGCCGCATCGGGATCGCGCGGGCACCCGCTGAGGCTGTCGAGTGATGCTCGTTGACGTCGTGGATGACTCCATGCGCGTTCCGCACGTCACCGAGACCCGTCTTCGCGGCGCGATATTTCGCCTCGACGAACACGCGCAGAGGTAGCGAGAACGGCACGGGTAAGGTCAACTCGCCGAGCACGTCGGCCTGATGATCGGTGCCCCGGCCGCGAACGAGAAGCCCATGCGCGCCTTGCCTGAGGGCCTCAGGGTCCTGCGTCTCGGACACCAGCAACCGATACCCACTCTCATAAAGAAGACGAGCCAGTACCTCCTCGAGGACGTAGCCCCGCAGTTGCTCCAAACTTGTCATCGCACCACTTCCATGCGCGCCCCGCAGCGGCGCCCGAACCCTGCCGGCCATCCCGTGCGGCCATCCATTGCGCAGGGGCCGAACCAGCTACGACATCCCCCGTCCGCCATGGACACAGCGTCCCAGAACCTGTGCACGCAGCACAAACAAGCCGCAACCATGCCTGCGGCCAGCCCCTGCACCAGCCGGCCTGCGACCAACACCGCCGCGACCAGCGCCAGCGACGCGGTCGGTGGCGTTCGGCGGCTCATCACCGCCCTTCGGGTTCGTTCAGGAACGCCAGCAGCCAGGGCAGCGTCCGCCGCATCGCCGACGGGTCGCCCGCAGCGGCCATCCGCTCCCCGAGGTAGTCGCCGTGGACTCCCGGGACGATGAGCACGCGCGCGCCCGGCGTAATCGCCGCGAGGTTGACGGTGTGCTCGGTGCGGACGACGTCCTGATCGGCGCCGACGAACAACGTGGGCGCGGCCATCGCGGCCAGCTCCTCCGGTGCCCAGTCGGCGAAGTTCAGCATCTGCCGCTGGTCGAGTTCGAACAGCAGGCGCTCGTGGTCCGGGTCGTCGGGGTTGATCTCGCGGTCGGCCTCGCGATACGTGTCGGGCATCGCTGACACGTCCGCCCCGGCGGCGAGGCCGTCCCAGAACCCGTCGATCATGCCGTCGCGCCGGTACAGCGCCGACGCGACGATCTGCCGCCGGACGAGCTCCGGGTGGCGCATGGCCAGGCGCATCGCGGTGTTGCCGCCGTTGCTGAAGCCGAGGACGTCCACCGGGCCGATGTCGAGCCGGCGCAGCAACGCCGCCACGTCGTCGGCCGAGTGCTCGAAGCTGGCGGCCCGCTCCGGGTGGCTGGGGGTGTGCCCATGCCCCTGTAGCTCGACGGCGATCACCTGCCGGGTCGGGGCGACCTCCGGGATCAGCAGACCCCAGTTCGTCCCGATCGTGGAGCCGCCGCCGTGGATCAGCAGCAGCGGCGCCGTTCCGGGACGCGGGTCGCCGTGCACCTCGTGGTGGAGATCGATGGTCATCGGTGAGTTCCTTTTGTCGATTCCGTCGTCATGACAGAGTCGGAGCCGGCCTGCGAGCTTTGCGCCGGCCGCGAGCGCAAATCCCGCCGGCCGGCTCCGACCCCTGTGTGCGAGCCGCGACCGGCGCGGTAGCAGGAAAAGGAGTACGGACATGAAGTTCCTGTTGATGCTGCACAACAACCCGGCAGCCCTTGAGGCCCTCGACGCGGCCGGCCGGCAGGCGCTCCAGGACGGCCACGCGCGTTTCATCCAGGAGACGCAGCGATCCGGCGAGCTGATCGTGACCCAGGCGCTGCAGCACCCGTCCCGCAGCGCCGTCGTCCGGGTCCGTAACGGGCAGCCCGCGGTCACCGACGGCCCCTACCTGGAGACCAAGGAGTTCCTCGGCGGCTTCTACATGCTCGACGTCGCGGACCGCGAGCGTGCGCTCGAACTCGCCGCCGGCATCCCGGACGCCGCCATCGATGGCATGGGCGTCGAGGTGCGTGAGGTCATGTTCGAGGCCGGGCTGGACTGAGTGGTCACCCGCATCGAGGGGCTCCTGCGCGAGCTCGCCCCACACGTGCTGTCCGGCCTGGTCCGCCGGTACGGCCAGTTCGACGCGTGCGAGGACGCCGTACAGGAGGCCCTCGTCGCGGCCGCCACCTCGTGGACCGAGGACACCATGCCCGAGAACCCGAAAGGCTGGCTGCGTTCCGTCGCGTCGCGCCGGCTCATCGACGAGATCCGCAGCGACGCCGCCCGCCGGCGCCGCGAGGAGACCGCCGCCGCGCTGGCCGGCAACGCCCCCGAGGCGCCGTCGCCGGCCACCGAGACCGACGACACGCTGGCCGTGCTGTTCCTGTGCTGCCACCCCGCCGTCACACCCGCATCGCAGGTCGCGCTCACCCTGCGCGCGGTGGGCGGCCTGACCACCGAGGAGATCGCCGCGGCGTTCCTTGTTCCGCCCGCGACGATGGGGCCACGGATCAGTCGCGCGAAGGCGCAGATCAAGTCCGCCGGCGCGACGTTCGCGGTGCCGTCCGACGACGAGCGGGTTACCCGGCTCCCGGTCGTTTTGCAGGTGCTGTACCTGATCTTCAACGAGGGGTACACGAGCAGTGCCGGGCCGGCCCTGCACCGTCCCGATCTCGTGGACGAGGCGATCCGGCTGACCAGGCTGCTGCGCGCGGCGCTGCCCGGCGACGGCGAGGTCGCCGGCCTGCTCGCGCTGATGCTGTTCACCGACGCCCGCCGCGACACCCGGACCAGCGGGAGTGGCGACCTCGTCCTGCTCGCCGACCAGGACCGCGCCCGCTGGGACCGCACGAAGATTGACGAGGCGAACACGCTGATCAGCTCAGCGCTTTCGACCGCACCGCCGGGGCCTTATCAGCTGCAGGCAGCGATCGCAGGTGTCCACTGCGCGGCCGCGACGGTCGCAGACACCGACTGGGCGCAGATCGCCACGCTGTACACCGTCCTCGAGACGCTCGACCCGAGCCCGGTCGTGACGATGAACCGGGCGGTGGCAGTGGCCATGAGCGACGGCCCGGACGCCGGGCTGCGCCTGCTCGACACCGTCGGGTCGGACGCCAGGCTGCGGCGTGGCCACCGATACCAGGCGACCCGCGCGCACCTGCTGGACATGGCCGGCGACCGGCCCGGCGCGCGGGCGGAGTTCGCCGCGGCGGCCGCGACGGCGCAGAGCACCCCGGAGCGCGACTACCTGGAACGTCAGGCGGCCCGCCTTGGGTGATTGGTACGCGGCGACCAGCGCACGGCGGCCAACCAACCGCCTCGAACCCGTCGGGGCCGAGGCGCATGCGACTGAACCCGCTCGCCCCACGCGGGCGTGGCGGGCGCGGGAACCGGACGGTAACATCTGGCGACTGGCCAGTCACGGCCGGTCGCGCGACGATCGAACCGTCGTGGCGTCCAGCGAACGAGGCGGGGCTGCGTACCGATGGGCCACGGATCAACCGTTCACAGTGTGACGTACGACCTGCTCAGGTCGCTGGGCATGACGACCGTCTTCGGGAACCCGGGATCGACGGAGGAGCCGTTCCTGCAGAACTTCCCGGCCGACTTCACCTATGTCCTCGGCCTGCAGGAGGCCTCCGTCATCGCCATGGCAGATGCGTTCGCGCAGGTCACCCTGCGGCCAACGCTGGTGAACCTGCATTCCTCGGCGGGCGTGGGGAACGCCATCGGCAACCTGGTCACGGCTTACCATGGCCACACACCGCTGGTCGTCACCTCGGGCCAGCAGCAGCGCGAGATGGTGATCGGCGAACCCTACCTGGGCAACCGCGACGCGACGACCCTGCCGAAGCCCTGGGTCAAGTGGGCCTATGAGCCGGCCCGCGCCGAGGATGTCCCCGCAGCCCTGATGCGGGCCTACGCGATGGCGGTGCAGCCCCCGGCCGGCCCCGTCTATCTCTCGATCCCGCTCGATGACTGGAACGTTCCGCTGGCCGGCCCGGCCGTCGTGCGTGGCGTGAGCACCCTCGTCGCGCCCGACGTCGAGAGGCTGCGGGGCTTCGCCGAGCGCATCTCCGCCAGCCGGCGACCGGCCCTGGTGTTCGGTCCCGACGTCGACCGGCGTGGCGGCTGGCACGCGGCCATCGCGCTCGCCGAGAAGCTGCGGGCATCCGTCTACGGGCCGCCGCTGCCGGATCGGATCTCGTTCCCGGAGGACCATCCTCTCTACCAGGGGCCGCTCGGGATCTCCCTGAAAGCCGTGAGCGACCGGCTCGGGGGGCACGACCTCGTGGTCGTTGCCGGCGCCGAGGTGTTCCGCTACTACCCCTATGTGCCCGGCGTCGTCCTGCCTCCTGGCACCGCGTTGCTGCACATCACGGACGACCCGGCGGTGGCCGCGTCCGCGCGCGCCGGCGACAGCGTGCTGGGCGACCCGCGGATCGCCCTCGAACTGCTCACCGAGCTGGTGGAGGAGGGCGCGCGACGCACACCCCCTGAGCCGGCGCGGCGCGCCAGGACCCTGCCCGAGGGGCCGAGCAGGCCGCTGACGGCGGCCGAGGTCCATGCGGCGCTGAACACGGCCCGCCCGCCGCACGCCGTCCTCGTCTACGAGTCGACCTCGACGATGGCCCTGCAGAACGAGTGGCTGCCGACGGTCGAGCCCGGCTCGTTCTTCGCGACGGCCAGCGGCGGCATCGGCTGGGCGGTGCCGGCCGCAGTCGGCGTGGCGCTCGGCGACCGGGCGCGCGGCGAACGCCGGCCAGTGATCGGGGTCATCGGTGACGGCTCCTTCCAGTACTCCGTGCAGGCCATCTGGACCGCCGCGCAGCACGAGTTGCCCATCGCGTACGTCGTCCTGCGTAACCGGGAGTACTCGGTGCTGAAGTCCTTCGCCGAACTGGAGAACGCCCCAGGCGTGCCAGGGCTCGACCTGCCGGGACTGGACATCGTGTCGCTGGCACGCGGCTTCGGCTGCCGGGGCGTCGACGTCGAGACCGTGGACGAGCTGGAGAAGGAACTCACCGCCGCGCTGGAGACCAACACCCCCACCGTGATCGTGGTCGAGACCAGGCCCCAGCACGCCGACCTCTGAGCCATGCCCCGCTCGCCAGGACCGTGTGCCAGCGGGCCCGGCCATCTTGAGGGGGTCGGGGCGACATCGAGCCGGCCGAGACGGAGCCGGATCTGTTTCCTGGGGCGCCGCCGGATGAGCCTGCCCGTCGAGCGCGTTGTGCGTGTCGGTTCTGAGCTGGGTGACCAAGCCGCGGGCGGTCGCGGTGCCGACTACCAGGTCTACGGAACGCCCGTTCGATTCGGCAGATGATCTAACGACCGGCGCCATCACTGGACATCATCCCTGGCCAAGGCCCGGGTAGCGACCGGCCGAACAGTGATTTCAGGGCCAGCCCAGGGCGGCCTGCGCGGTGTTCATTGCTGGCGCCGGTGGTCGCAACGGTGGAGGTCGGCCTCCAGCGCGCCCCGATCCCAGCCGGCCAGGTCGGCGGCTGCGGCGTAGGTGGTGTCCAGGAAGTCGGCGAGGACCTGGTCGGGGTTCGCGGCGGCGGCCACGGCTTCATACGGGAGCAGGAACTCGCCGCTGGGGCCGTAGTAGGCGGCGTCCGGGCGGACCGGATGGACAGCGTAGCCGGCCGGTTCGGGGTAGGCGTAGGCGTAGAATGCGCCTTCCTCGCCGCCGGGCCAGAATCCGCAACTGGCCAACTCGTGGGAGTAGCCCTCGCGCGTCACCCACACGGGGAGATTCGGGACTCCGCCGGGGTTGGGTGGGGCGGTGCGTCCGGAGAACCGGGTGCAGGCCATGTCCATGCCGCCCCAGAAGAAATGCACTGGGCTGGCCTTGCCGATGAACCGGGACCGGAACACCGTGATGACCCGGTTGGCCCGCAGGAGCTGGCGCCAGAATAGCTCGACCGCGTGCGGGTCGTAGGAGGCGTGCTGGTAGTCGTCGGCGAACGGGATGGCCGGATCGACCTCGTTTGGCCTGGCATGGATATGGGTTTGGATGCCCAGGTCATCCAGAGCCTGCATGGTTTCGGTGTAGAACTGGGCCACCGGTTTAGGCGCCAGCGCCACCTGCTGGCGGCGGCCGTCGCTGGTACGGATATGTAGCTGATGGTCGAGGAAGTCGAACTCGATGTCGAAATCCCCATTGCGGTACGGGACGGTCGAGGTGGTCAACCCGCGCGGGTTGACGTATAGGGTGACATGCCACCAGTGGTTGATCATCGGCGCATGCGCCATGCGGATCTTGCCGACGATCTGGGTCCACATGTGCAGCGTGTCCTTCGTGTCGCTCCAGTCCCGCAGCCGCAACCGCGGCCACACCTGCGTCTGCACTGTGCTCTGCTCGGTCATCGTTCCTCCCACGGATACCCGGCATCGTTCCTATTGATCAACGCCCACCGACGCGCACACGCCGGCCGGTAGGCGCGGTCGTCGCCGTGACGGGCGATCAGCCGGCGTCGACGCCTTGCCAGCCCGGTGAACATCCGCAGCGCGATGCGTTTGGGTATGAGCCGAACGCCACCCACCCCGTTAGGCGGGTCCGCATCGCGGCCATGATGAGCATCTGGGGGGTGCCGGGGGAGGAACCGGGCTCCCAATCCGGTGCATCCCGCCCCGGCCGGACTCCAGCCAGCGGGCCAGCGTGGAGTCCTGGCCGGGGCACTCCGGTGCGCGTCCGCGTCGGCGAGCGAGCGGGCCGGCCGGCCACACCGGCTGGGCGGGCGCCGAATGAGCTCAACGCCGCATCGACGAACAGGTCACGCAAGCATCTTTCCCACGGCTGCTGAACCCCGGCGCCGTCGAGGAATCCACCGTCCTGCCATTCCGACGCCCGGGTCGCCCCTTCCGTTCACCCCGACGTCACCAACCGGATCCGGGGAAATGAGAGGAGGATCAGGCGCGGGCGGCCGCAGCGTCGGCGCGGGCCAAGGTGGCGTCCAGGACGGCGTACTCGGCTTCTTCCACAGCGGAGATGGCGAAAGAGATCGCGCAGGCGGCGTCGTCCTCCGCGTACTCCGCACGCCGCTCGGCACGGTTGGCGTCGCGCTCCGCCTGCTTCTGTTGGACCTCGGCACGCACCTCGCTCACATGGTCCTTCCAGCGGTCCTGGATCTCGCTCCACCGACTGGAAGCCTCCTGGGTAACGTCCGCCGCCTTCTCGCGAAGCTCGCCCGCGCGCTGCTCGGCGTTGGCACGAGCCTGCTCGACTTTGGCCGCCAACTCCTCGCGGGTCTCGGCCTCGGCCGTGCCCGCGGCATCCTCGGCTGCCTTGGCGCGCCCTGAAAGGTAGGCCAGTTGCTCGGACAAACGGGCCATAGTGCTCACCCTTCCGCTGTCTTCCTGCACAATCACACGGCAGTTACGCTAACGCGGCTTCTCGGCTCACGCAGGTTGACCAACGACGGCGGCCGCCGCACCAGCATCCCCATTACCATGATATGGGGCCATCTATCGACCTCAACCGGCGGATGAGGGATTCGGCGTGGTCGGGGCGGCGTTCGTAGTCGCGGGCGTGCCGGCGGTGCCCGGTGATCCACGACGGAGTTCTCTCGACGACCCACCGGCGTGGCAGGACGGAGAAGCCCTTCTGTCCGGCGGGTTTACGCACCACCTGCACGGTGAGGGTCAGGATCCGGACAGCCCAGTCGACGAACGTGCCCGTGAAGCCGGCGTCGGCGAACACCAGCCGTAGCCGCCGGCCGGCGAAGAAACCGTCGAGCAGGAGCTGCCGGCCGCCGGCGGTGTCATGCGTGCTCGCCGGGACCACGAGCACGGCCAGCAGCAGGCCCATCGTGTCCACGACGACGAACCGCTTGCGGCCGTCGATTTTCTTGCCGGCGTCGTAGCCGCGGGAGGACGCCGGGACGGTGTCAGCGCCCTTCACCGACTGGGAATCGATGATCCCCGCGGTCGGTTCCGGGGCCCGGCCTTCCTGAGCGCGGGCCTGCTCCCGCAGCGCATCGTGAACACGTTCGGTCACACCCAGGTCGTGCCAGCGGGCGAAGTAGTAGTACACGGTCTGCCACGGCGGATAGTCCGACGGCAACGCCCGCCACGCACAGCCGTTACGCACCACGTACAGGATCGCGTCGACGACATCGCGCCGATCATGCTTCTCCCGGCGACCCACCACCGCCGGCGGCGGGAGCAACGGCCCGACCAACGCCCACTGCGAGTCCGACAGATCCGACGGATACCGATGACGAGGAGCACGCGCCATCCGTCCACCGTCAGCCCCCCGCCACCCCCACCCGGCCATGATCCGACGAGTGCACCCCCATCGCACACCCCGCAAATCCAGCCGGATAGGCCAGGTCCAACGAGACACCAGATCGCTGTCCTCGCGCACCTCGACAGGCCCAGGTCATGAACGATGAGCAAGGTCCACTCTCCCTGGCTGCCCGGCTGGCCGTGGCTGAGCGCTCATCCTCGCGTCGAGGACCGAGTGACGGTGCTGGAGACCCGGCTCGTTGCGCCCGAAGACCAGTTCGGACCGCGCGCCCGAGGAAAGGTTCTTCTGGATTTCGACAGCGAGCTGATAGTCCTCGTCGCGGACTGTCGAGTGCGCGAAGTCGAACAGTCTTTCCGCGCCCGCCCGGGTGGTCTCGTCCGCAAGGTCCAGCTTTGAGGCGTTCTGGTGGCAGGTCACCGAGTGCCCGGGCCCGTTGCCGGGGTAGATCCGGAAGACCTCGCTGTTGGCGGCACTCACCGAAACGACGATGTTGGGAAACAGCGCGTAGGCGATCGACAGGTTGTCCAGCGGCTGCCATTCTTCGGCGGACCGGTCCGCGAGGCCCGTGAGGTGCCGCAACGGAACGACCAGCCGATGGTGCGGGCCGAACGAGTCGAAAAGCGCGCAGTTTCCCAGGGCAAGCTGGGCGAACGTGTCGCGGTGCAGGGTGGAGAAGTGATAGCTCTCGGCGAAAGTGTCCAGAGCGAGCTTCCAGTTGATCGGGGAGTCGAGAACCCGCTCACCCACCGGCGACCAGTCGCCGATCCCCCACGAGGCAAGCTCCGGACCGAGCGGCCCCAGATGGGCCTCGATGTCCAGGGGCCCGTTCTCCGGCTGGAGGCCGACCCACAGAAACCCGGCATGCTCCGCGGCCGGCAGTTCCGTGAGGCCTGTTCCGCCGGCCGCCAGTGACGGGAAACCCTCACGGCCGGGCCCTCCGACGAAGCGGCCCGCAGCGTCGTACGTCCAGGCGTGGTACGGGCACACGAACCGTTCGGCTGTGCCGCAGCGCACCGCGACCGGTGCCTGGCGATGAGCGCAGATGTTGTGGAAGGCCCTGACGGTGCCGTCCTGACTCCGGGTCAGAAGCACGGGAACGTCCATCACCGTCTTCGTGCAGAAACTTCCGGCGGTCGGCAGCTCCGAGCGGTAGCCGACCAGCTGTGGCGAGCCGAAAAGGAGTTCGCGTTCACGTTCGAAACGTTGCTGGCTGGTGTAGGCATCGGCCGGCTGACGGCGTTCAGCCGGCTCCATGTCGGTTGTCCGGTCCATGGCGACTTTGAGCGCGCGCCGGGTGAGGTCCATGAGCTCGCTGCGGTCCATCGGTGGCTCCCTTGTACGGCGGCCGGGTCGTGGCCGGCCCGCCGGGTGATCGGTGGATTCTCCGGCCGATCGTGTCCGGGCCGGAGAGAAATCAGGACCTGTGGATCTTTTCGAGAACGTCGGCGGTATGGCTAGCCGCGTTCTCCGTCTTCAGCCGGGTGGCCAGCCGCGCTGCACGTTCCCGTGGTTCGGGGGCCAGCAGGGGGGCCGCGGCGGCGACGAGGGCCCGCTCGCTCATCTCGGGGAAGCGAAGGGATGCGCCGACACCGAGGCGTTCGAGCCGGGCGCCCCAGAAGGGCTGGTCGCCGATGACCGAGCACACGACGGTCGGCAGTCCGGCTGCGACGGAGGCCGCTGTGGTGCCGGCGCCGCCATGGTGCACGGCGATGCGGCAACGCGAGAGCACCGTGTCGTGGTCGAGGTCTCCGACGACGCACACTCGCCGGTCGGTGCTGACGCCGGTCGTGGCCCACGCCCCGCTCACCAGCGCGCGCAGCCCCAACCGGTCGGCGACCGTGCTGAGCAACTCGAGGATCCGGGGCGGATCCAGGACCGGCATGCTCCCGAATCCGAAGTACGCGGGTGGCTCACCCTCGTCCAGCCACTGGTCGACGGCGGGGTCGAGCTGGTGTTCCCCGAGCAGCCGGCGCTGCTCGGGCGACAGGGTGAGGAAACCGACCAGCGGGCGACGCTCACCCCAGTCGGCGAGTT
Organism: Frankia sp. RB5; assembly: GCF_059816245.1. Classification (NCBI taxonomy): domain Bacteria; kingdom Bacillati; phylum Actinomycetota; class Actinomycetes; order Frankiales; family Frankiaceae; genus Frankia; species Frankia sp. RB5. The sequence continues at coordinate 139,258 of NZ_JCBATA010000005.1, read as the reverse complement.
CGGGCACCAGGAACCGGCTGTAGGCCTGGATCTCCGTCGAGCCGGCCCGCGCCAGCCGGCGTGGGGTGGGTTCCCGGGCCGGCCGCAGGCCCAGCCTCGCACGCAGCCGATTGACGTCGGCGGCGAGGACCCGCCACCCGGCGAGCTCGACCGCCGGATACATCAGGCGATTGACGACCCGCGGCAGCCGGCGGGTGCTGGCGATGAAGAAGGGGAAATCTCCGTTGGCCCGCATCGGCGCGTGGTGCAGACATGCCATCGGCACCCCCCGCCACTCCGCGATACAGGCCGCCTCGTCCTCGGTGGTGACACCGGACACGATGAGATCGGCGCCGGCGGAGATGTCCGCCATGGCGTCTGCGATACGTTCCGTCTGCTGGCGTTTGTACCGACTGAATCCGTTCATGATTTTCCACAGGTCACCTGAAGCCAGCCAGGCCCGTACCTCTTCCGAGCCCATGAACTCATGCGCGTCGATGCCGATCGACGCTGTGTCGAGTCCCATTCTGAGACCGAAACTGGCAAGGTCCCCGGGCACGCCCAACACCACCTCGTGACCGCGCCGGGCCAGTTCGGCGCCGATTATCGCCGCGGGTTGGGCATCCCCCCGGGTGCCCATCGCGAAGATTGCAACACGCACGGTGCAGCCTTTCCTCAGGAAATCCGACCAGCACGGTGGAGAGAAGGCCGGTACATGGGCCTGCGTCGCCGTTTTCGTGCTCTGAGGACATGGTGGCTTCGGTCGTGCTGTCCGGCGATCTCACCGGACGCATTCGCGCGGGGAACCGTCCGGAAACGCCGGTGCGGGCCCTTCGGCCGTGCAGGCGTGTCCGTGTCCGTGTCCGGTGCGGCCGGACGCCGGGCGCGCTGTCGCACGGAGAGTCTGCCCTCGCACGGCGGATCGGCTCAGGTGCGGATCGGCTCAGGTGCGGACCGTGTCGTGTCTCATCAGGCCGGACAGCTGGGTTCGCGCCGTCACATCCAGCTTCCCGAACACGGCACGCAGACGGTGTTCGACGGTCTTCTCGCTGAGGACGAGCTCCCGGGCGACCTGACGGTTGGTGAGACCCGCGGCGACCAGCTTGGCGACGGCGAGCTCCGGGGTGGTCAGGCGGGATGCGTCCGGTTCCCGGCTGCGGCCTTGCCGAGGCGTCCATCCGCCGGCGACGAGCTCGTTCTCGCAGCGGTCCAGATAGGGGCGGGCGCCGAGCAGGCTGAAGGTGCCATGGGCGGCCCCGAGCTGCCTGACGGCGTCGGCGGGCCGGCCTGCCCTGCGCAGGAAGGCACCGTAGAAGTGGTGGAGCAGCGCCTGCTCGAACGGCAGGTCGACGTGTTCCCATTCGGCGAGGCCCGCACGAAAGGCCCTGTCGGCTGCGCTCGTGTTGTCTCGGCGTGCTTCCAGGTTGCCGCGGCTGCGGGCGGCGGCGGCCATCGTGGCGCGGCGCCCACGCTGTCTGGCTGCCGCCTCGAACCGGATCAGCACCTCCTCGGCCCGTCCGAGGTCACCGACCTCCACCAGCGCGTCGACCAGGGTGTCCTGCCACCCGGAGGTCCCGGGCTCGGCATCAAGGTCCAGCAGCCCGGACCGGACCGGCGGTTCGAGAGCCGCGACGATCTCGGCGGGTAGGCCACGGGCCCGTGCCAGGTGGGCCGTGGCGATGGCCGCGCTCGCGACCAGATAGGGAAACCCGCTTTCGGCGAAGGCCTGCGTCGTCCGGACGTGTTCCTCGGCCTGCACCCAGTGGCCACGAGCCGCGGGCACCAGGACGCCGACCTGATGGCAGTACGGGAGGAGAGCGCCGTCGTCGGAGTCGGCCATCAGCGACAACGCGTGATCGCAGTGGATCGCGGCATCGTCCCAGAGCCCCGCCCGGTACTCGGCCTGGGCGAGCGTGGTGGTGACCGACACCCGGAACAGGAGCGAGCGGCCCCGGCCGGCGGCCAGGACCCCGCCGAGGTCCCGGCGCGCGCCGGCGAAATCGTCGACGAGAGCGTGCAGGGAACCCCTGCCCGCGAGCATGTCCAGGTCAGCCATGGAGGCGACGGCGGGGTCCGGCAGGTCGGCGGCCGACTCGAGGACGGCGTCGAGATGCCCGCTCATCGCCAGCCCGCCCATCCGGATCTGCCCGATGAGGTCGAACGCCGCGTTGCCGGGGCTCAGCGCCAGCGCCCGCCCGGCCCACTCGGCGGACTCCGCGCCGAGGAGCTTCGTCTGGCAGAGGGCGGCGAGCCAGCCGGCGACCCGGGCTGCGAGCAGCGGGTCGGCGTCGGCACCACCGTCCGGGTCGCAGCGCTTCCAGGCGCTCCGTAGCCGGGTCTCGGCCTCGTCCGCGTCACCGCGCTGGAAGGCGAAGCGGCCCAGCAGGTAGTCACGCCAGGCGGTCGGCCGGAAACCGCGAACCTCACCGACCTTCCCGAGCGGATCAGGCACGTCACCCGCCAGCAGCTGGCAGTCCGCCGCTTCCAGCGTCAGCTGCTCGTAGTCGGTGCGCGACGGGGCGAGCCGGGCGGCGGCGGACAGCTGGTTCGCGGCGGCGGCCCACGCCCCCGCGGTCGCCTGCTCCCGGCCCAGCCTGGCCAGCTCCAGGGCCAGCCTGCCGTCCGGCCCGGTGGCGGCACGGGCCAGATGGTGCAGCCGCAGGGCCACCTCCTCAGCGAGAGCCGCCGCACGGATGTGCAGCTCGGCGCGGCGCGCCGGGCCGGCCTGCTCGTAGATCGCGGCGTGCACCAGCGGATGCGGGAACCGAAGACCCCGCGCGACCGGCCGCTCCATCAACAGACCCGCCGCGATCGCCTGCTCCAGGGCGGGCAGCGGCTCGTCCACCCCGCCGACGGCGGCGGCCTGGGCCAGAGTGGGATGCGCCCCGAGGACGCTGGCCGCGGTGGCCAGCTCCCGGCCCCCGGCCGGCGCCGCCGCAAGCCTCGCCACGACGAGCATCGCGAACGAGCGCGGCACCGGCAGCGGCACGTCGAGATTGTCGAAGGCCTCCGCCGGGACCTCCTCGAGCAGCGCCCGGGCGTGCAGTGGATTGCCGCCAGTGTGGGCTCGCAGGCGGGCGCACGCCCGCCAGGACAGCGGCCCGGTGACGTGCGCGGAGCTCAGGGCCCGCAGCTCGGTGTCGTCCAGCCCCTCGAGCAGGAGGCGGACGGTCCGCTCGTCCATCAGCAGCCGGCGCAGCCCGTCCGGAAGCCGCGCGTCCACCAGATCCCGGACCATCATCAGGGCGAGCACCCGGTCGGCCCGCAACCGCCGCAGCGCGAACGTCAGCGCCTGCAGGGACGGCCGATCCGCCCAGTGCGCGTCGTCGACGACCAGCACGACCGGGCCGGACCGCTGCAGCTCGCCGAGCAGCTCGACCAGAGCCGCGCCGGCGACCAGCGGATCGGGCGACGGGCCGCGGATGGATCCCGCGGGGCCGGTCAGCTCACCCGGACCGCTCGGGGAGGGCTGGTCCGCTCGGAGGACCCGGGCCGCCTCGGCGGTCAGCTGGTCGAGCACCCCGAAACTGAGACCCGTCTCTTCCTCCTCGCCGCTCGCCCACAGCACGGCGCCGGCATCCGCCTCGCCGAGGAGATGACGGACCAGGGCCGTCTTGCCGATTCCCGCCGGGCCCTCCAGCAGCGCGACCCGCGGCCGCCCGCCGTGGACATCGGCGACCGCCCGGCGCAGCTGACGCAGCGCCTCCGGCCGCCCCACGAACGACGCCGGCCCACCATCCACCAGCAGTGCGTCCGGTATGGCGCCAGCCGCCAGGCCGGATCCCGGACCCGGCCGACCCGGCCGCAGGTCGGACACCGAGGCCGGTCCCGGGTCGGCGGCCTGCGGCTCGATCCGGGCCAACCGCCGGGCCGCCTCCGTCGCCGAGCGGTTGACGCTGCGCAGGCCGGCCATCCTGATCAGCAGGTCGCGGTAGGCGTCGTCCCAGCGCTGCCGGTCCCCCAGATCGTCAGGCAGCGGCCGACCGGACTCCTGCGCGACCCGGATACAGGTGTCGACGAACACCTCGAGGTGATCCTGCGTGGGCCGCACCGGCCGGCTTCTGCTGATCATTCCGTCGACGGTGCTGCGTTTCAGGCGCAACGGCGGTTCCCCGGGCCGCCGTCGGGGGGTCTTCGCACTGGCGGCCACCAGATCCCGGATCGACAGACCCGCGGCATCCCGCAGCGCCCGCAACCGCTCCGCGAACTCCGGCCGGGGATCCGGCGCACCACCCACCAAAACCCCCCGCCCGAGGCATCCCTCGGGTGTCCGGCGGCGCCGGACACCCGAGGGATCACGATAACTCGCACCGTGACCGAATGGCCGGGAGCCGTGACGAATGCAGCCGGCTCGGTGTGCCTACAGGTCCCGCAGTCGTCAGCCTCGGACAGTCACAGGTCCGCGGCGGCCGGGTGGGATGAACTGGTAGCCGGCTCGGCGAAGCCTGTTGATCACGGTGGAGCGCAGGGTCGCGATGTTGGTCGGGATGTTGCCGGTGCGCAGGGTGGAGGCGTCTTCGCCGAATGACACATCGCGGATGTAGTGGACCTTGTTCGTGTGCCCAGGAGACGGGAGGTGACGCCGTGTAAGCGGCTGGTCTGACTGTCGTAAGCCTGTCGTCGCTTGCCGGTGAGAGTCCGGTCCGGGTAGCTGCCAGGAGGCCCGGTAGCAGGCTGGCGGCTTCGTCTGGAAACGGGCGGGGTCGAAGCCCAGCGTCGAAAGCCCTGTTAGGGGGAGCGACAGTGCGGTCCGTAGCATCACGCGAAGCCTGCGGCGTCGTTATTCACTCGTCCTTTGGGTGGGGCAAGGGAGTGCCGAGCCTCTCGAACTCGAGGTGAAGGCCATGGAAGCGGTGAAGACCCTGGAGTCGCAGCCGTGAGGAACTCCCCGGCGTAAGGGGCGCGGAACGTACTGATAGTGGCGGCGGGAACTGGGGAGGCCCTCCCCGGCCCGGCAGACTGCGGAAATCTGCTGGAAAGCCGTGCCTTATAACCGGTGATCCCGGGAAGTGGGTGGCGGGCCGGGCGGGCGTCGGAGGCGGCCATAGTACCGATCGAGCCGACCGGACAACACAACCGGCGGTGAGGGAAGGGCCGCTGCTTCGTCGATGCGTGGAGTTGGAAAGGAGGGGCCCGGTGAGTGCCATGGTTGCTAGTCCCGCCGCCGATGGATCCGATGTGGATTCGGTCCGTGCCTTGCAGCACACGCTTTACCGGACGGCCAAGGCCGATCCCGGACGGAAGTTTCATGCGCTCTGGGACAAGGTTCACCGCGGGGACGTCCTGGAGCGTGCGTGGGTCAAGGTGCGTGCCAACAGGGGCGCTCCTGGCATCGACCACACCACGGTGGCCCAGGTTGAGGAGTACGGGGTGACCCGGCTGCTGGGCGAGCTGGCCACCGAGCTGCGGGAAGGGGCGTACCGGCCGATGCCGCTGCGGCGGGTCTGGATCCCCAAACCTGGGGGGAAAGACGAAATGCGGCCGTTGTCGATTCCCGCTGTTCGAGACCGCATCGTGCAGACGGCGCTCAGGATCGTGCTCGAGCCGGTCTTCGAGGCCGACATGGCCGGGTGTTCGTTCGGGTTCCGCCCGCGACGCTCGGCCCACGACGCCCTGCAGGTACTCGTCGACGAGTGCTATCGGGGCAGGCGGTGGGTGGTGGAGACGGACATCGCCGACTGTTTCACGGCGATCCCGTTCGACGGTTTGATGCGGGCGATCGAGGAACGGGTCTGCGACCAGTCGCTGCTCAGGCTCTTGCGTGCGGTCCTGCGCGCCGGGGTGATGGGTGGCAGTGAGGTGAGGCGGCCGGTTAGCGGGACTCCACAAGGGGGTCCGCTGTCGCCGTTGCTCTGCAACGTTTACCTGCACCGGCTTGACCGGGAGTGGGATGAGGGTGACGGGGCGCTGGTGAGGTTTGCCGACGATCTGCTGGTGATGTGCTGGTCGCGAGATCAGGCGGAGCGGGCGTTGGAGCGCCTGATCCGCCTGCTCGCCGATCTGGGCCTTACGCCCAAAGCGGCAAAGACCCGTATCGTGCACCTCCAGCCTGATGGTGGGGGCTTGATTTTCTCGGCTTTCATCATCGGCTGGTGCGGTCCCGGGGAGTTCTCGGGAAGCCGAAGGTGACGTTTCTCGCGCGCTGGCCTTCGGACAGGGCGATGCGGCACGCTCGGGACCGGATACGGGAGATAACCGCCCGGTCTCAGCAGCTGCTGTCGCCGGAGGTGATCGTGGAACAGCTCAACGTCTTTCTTCGGGGCTGGGCTGGGTACTTCCGCTTCGGGCACTCTGCCCGGCGCCTTGTCGCTATCTGGTGGTTTGCGCGGGGGCGGCTGGCCCGGTTCGTCCGGGCTCGCTACCGGCGCAGCATGGGGTTCGGCTGGTGGGTTCTCGTGAGCTCACGGCCGGTTGACCTCGGACTGGTCAGCCTGTCTGGGATAACTGTCTCGCCCAGGGCTGGGAAGCCCTGGTGGGAGAAACCGAATGCCGGCGGTGAACGACGTCGGTAAGCCGTGTGAGGGAGAACCTCATGCACGGATTGACGGGGGGCGGCTGGAGACGGAGCATGCCAGGGACGGCCGGGATGAAAAACGTGCGGGAAACCGCGCGGACAAAGGTACCGGACCATGTGCCTAAAGCGAGATGCCACCGCGCCAGTCGCCCACCCTACTCGGTGACCTCCGTCGGCAACGCCCCAAACTCCCGCACCTGGCGCAGGAACTCCTCGTCCGACAGCTGGTCGACGGCTACCTCACCACCGCGGTGCGCGGCCGTGGACCAGCCCGAGACGGCGAGCAGACGCGGGGCGGGGCCGCCCTCGCGCTCCACCGCCACCGTGAGCCGGTAGGCGAGCAGAGCACCCATACTGTGCCCGAAGAAAGCGAACGGCCGGCCGTCCAGCTCATCCTCGACGGCGTCGTAGAGGGCCTCCACCAACGGCTCCCAGGCCGTGTACGGGGCCTCGGCCCGCCGGTTCTGCCGGCCCGGTAGTTGGCTACGGCCTGGCCTATGCGTCCGGGCTCATCATGGCCGGGCGGCTCGGCGACATCTTCGGCCGCAGACGGCTGTACGCCATCGGGCTGTTGCTGTTCACGGTGTCGTCGCTCCTGTGCGGGCTCGCCCCGGATCCCGTCGTGCTGATGCTCGCCCGGGTAGTGCAGGGCGTGGCCGCCGCCGTGCTGTCACCGCAGGTGCTGACCATCCTGGGTACCGCGTACACCGGGCTCGCCCGGCAGCGCGCCTTCACCGCGTACGGACTCGTGCTCGCGTCGGCGTCGGTGGGGGGCCAGCTGATCGGCGGGCTGCTGATCAAGGCCGATGTGGCCGGCCTGGGCTGGCGCAGCTGCTTCCTGATCAACGTGCCGATCGGCGTGCTGGCGCTGCTGCTGACCCCCCGGGTGGTGCCGGAGTCCCGAGCCGACGGCAGCGGCAGGCTCGACATTGTGGGCACGGTGCTGGTGACGCTCGGCCTGGCGGCCGTCGTGCTCCCACTCGTCGAGGGACGTGAGTAAGGGTTCTCAAAAGGCATGACAGTTTCCCAAAATGGATTTCGTCGATCTATGTCCTGGCTGAACTCCGCGAGCGTCCACCCGTTCTTCCGTTCCGTCCGAGACAACAACCCTGCCACATATGCCTGCGCCTGCGCACGAGGCTGCTCGGACCGGAAACAGCCCTTCAAGCGGGCGAACAGCTCTTCCAGCTCCGCATCCCACACCGCGACGTCCGTCTCGGATACGCTGCCCGGCGCGGCCGCCGTCGCATCCTCATGTGTATTCACAAGCCATGAAGATCACGCGGTGGCCGCCCCATGCCACCCGGCGCGCCGCACCCCCGAACAAGGACCACATGGCAGCCGCTGGGACTGTGTAGTACTAGAGCGTGGCGCCGTCGAAGAGCTGGTGGCGGTCTCGGCCCTGCCGTTTGGCTGTGTACATGGCGACGTCCGCGGCGCGTACGAGTTCGTCGGGAGTGGAGGTCGTGGGACCGGACAAGGCGATGCCGATACTTGCGGTCACAGTCCTCGCCGGTGTCTCGTGGGAGCTGAATGTCGAGACAGCCACGAGAATTCGTTTGGCGACCGCCTCGATCTCGTCTGTGGAGGTGATGTTCTGGCAGAGGACGGCGAACTCGTCACCGGCGAGCCTGGCGACGAAGTCGCCGGGACGGACGGCCCGGCGGATCCGATTCGCGACGGCGCACAGCAGATCATCCCCGGCCTGATGACCTAGCGAGTCGTTCACGGCCTTGAATCCGTCGAGGTCGACGAAGAGGAAACCGAGGCGCCGTGCGTGTTCCTGGGCTTCGACGATGACCTGTCCGAGGTGATCGAACAGTGCGGCCCTGTTCGGTAGTCCGGTCAGTGTGTCGTGCAGAGACTGATAGCGGGCCTCGGCGGTGTTGTGGGCCATCGACGCGGCGCTGGAGATCTGGGTGGCGGCCAACGTGAGGAAGGTGCGGTAGTCACCGTCCAGAGGAAGACGATCACTGATACCGGCCACGAGGAGTCCGATGGGAGGATCGTCCCCTCCTGCTGTGAGGGGGACGACGAGCGCGCGGTCAGCGGACGGGACGTCGGTGATGGGCTGGAGCTCGAGCCGGTCGAGGAGCCGTCTGGAGATCAGCATCCGGCCGGAGACCAGCGAGTCCCCGAACTCGGGCAGAAGGCCGTCGGGGTCGAGCGTGCCCGGGCGGGAGAACACGTCCGGCACCGCGGCCAGGCCGGCCGTCGCCACAGGCCGCAGCACCAGCCGAGGGGTGCGGGGATCCCGTAGGAGGATCACACAGTACGGGACGTCCGCCGAGGTATGGCTCAGCGCGCCGACCGCGTCCGTGAACACTTCCCCGGAGGTCTGTGCGTGGACGGTGACACCCGCGATCTCGCGCAGGCAGGAGAGTCGCCGCAGCCCCACGACGTGCCCTGTCGTTTCGTGTGCCGCCAAGAACACCCCCAGTACTTCGGCGGTCGGGATTCGCCGAATGGGGCTGAAGGAGAAGGTGAAGTGACTCTCCTGCAGGTACCCGTGTCGGTCGAGCAGGACCGGCAGATCCTGCGACCAGGTGGCCCCGCCGCCGGACATCACCTGGCCGAGTAGCGGCCCGACGACTGGCATTACCTCCGCAAAGACCTCATGATAGGGACGACCAATACACTCTGGGTATTTTTCCCCCATATACGGAGCTATTCCATCATTCTGAATAATGATGAGATCTGGCCCCCATAGGACCTGCATCGGAAAACGGGACTCCAGGCAGATACTCACTGCCATACGCAGCTCGGTGCACCAGCCGCGCAGCGGTCCGAGCGGCGTGGCGGACCAGTCCATGGCCGACATCAGTTGGCCCACCTCGCCGCCAGAGGCGAAAACCTGAGCCATCCCACGCGCACCACGCCCGGGGTCTGCCTCGTCCCGCCAGGCATCGCGAGGATCCGGGAAGACTCCGGCGCCGCCCTGCGGGTCCTTTCTGCCCATTTCGCACTTCGTTCATCGGCCCGCCGGACCGGCGGGCACTGTCGGATATACACAGTTCCGCATATTGCCACCAGTACTGCCGTTCCCTACTAAGCTGCCGATGAAACGGCCACCGGGCCGAGCCCACCATCGATGGGATCACCGGCGCCTTCGGTATCCCTTGCCCGACGATGTACCGCCACCTGGCCGCCCACATGGACGGCCGCGACCGCATCCTGGTCGTCTACCGCACGCCCGCCTCGGCAGGCTCTGTTGCACAGGGGCCTGGTCGTTCCCCGGCCACGTCGCCGACGTCTGCGGAAAGTCCGTCGTCTGGATGTTGGTGGGCCGGAGTCACCGTCCGGCGCTGGTGATCAGGGCGGTCTGGAGGTCCGTCACCGGATCGGCGGAGGAGGTCCGGCTGCGCCACGCGACATGCCCGTCGGGGCGGACGAGGACCGCCCCATCGGGCGCGACGCCATACAGGCTCGGCCAGTTCGGTTCGGTGATCGCATGGCTGTCGACCGGTGCCCCGGTGGCGTGATCGGCAGCTCCACCTTGCGTAGGTCCGGTTCGACGCCGCAGACGCGCAGGATCTCCATCGCCCGTGAGTGCACGCCACGGGCACGGGGCAGCGGTGACGCGTCGACGCCGCCTGGCGGCGAAACCAGCGGGACGACAAGCGGCGTTTCATCCAGGAGGCGGAGACGTGGGTGTCGCTCGGCGTGCATCCGCACCTGTGCGCCTGCCACTACCGGCAGGCGGACGCGGCCTGGCCGCGCATCGCCGGCGCGGACCGGCTCGCCGGCCCGGCGGCCGGCCCGGATGCCACGCCCGCCGCGCCGGCGGCCGCGGACACCGAGCCGGCCTAAGTCGGCGGCGTCCTCACACCCGGGCCGCAGCCTCCGGATCGCCGACGTCGGCGGCGCCCGCTGCGACCGGCGGGAGGTCCGGTCGAGCCGCCGCCGTGGGTCGAGAGTCCAGGCCGAACGAGGCGACGGCCGCCGCGACGAGCGCCCCGGCCGACACGTACCAGGCGTGCTGGAAGACCGCCTCGCTCGCCGCGCCGGAGGCGCGGCCCAGGATCGCCACCAGGAGGCTGATCCCGATGACCGAGCCGAGCTGGGTGGCCATCGTCACGATCGCGCTGCCGGTCGCGGAGTCCTCCGGCGGCAGGCCGACCGTCGCCCGGGTGATCGCGGTCGGCACCGCCAGGCCGTAACCCAGGCCGAGGACCACCCAGGTCGGCAGGAACGCGGCCAGAAACCGCGGCTCGTCGGTGACCAGGCCGGTCAGCATGAACGTACCGATGACGGCCAGCAGCGCGCCCGCGACCGCGATCCGTCCCGCCCGCAGCCGGGTACGCGCCTGGAGGGTTTCCGCGACCGCCGAGCCGACGGCGAACATCACCGGGCCAGGCGTGGAGGCCAGCCCGGTGCGGATCACCGAGTAGTGCCAGTGACCCTGGAGCCACAGGATCGTCGAGAGCAGCTCAATCCCGAAGGCCACGAAGGCGACGGTGGCCACCAGGTTGGCAGTGGTGAACACCCGGTTGCGGAACAGGGAGAGGGTGACGACCGGCGCCGGGTGGCGGGCGGAGCTGGCCAGGAACAACGCCAGCGCGACCGCCACGAGGACGAACGCGACGATCACCCGGCCGCTCGACCAGCCCCAGTCCGGCGCCTTGACCAGCCCCAGGGCCAGTGCGCCGATCGCGACGATGAGTAGCCCGCCGCCGCGCAGGTCGGGCAGGTGGTCGCCGGCGTCCCGGCTGCTGGGCAGGTAGCGGACGCCCAGCGCGATCGCGGCCGCCGCGACCGGGATGTTCACCAGGAACAGCCACCGCCAGGACGCCTCCACGAGCAGGCCGCCCAGCACCGGGCCGGAGGCGGCCGACAGCGCGCCGGTGGTGAACCAGATCTTCACGTACTTGCCGATCTTCGCCGCCGGCGCGGTCAGCAGCACCAGGCCGAGGCTGGCCGGGGTGAGCAGGGCCGCGCCGACGGCCTGCAGGACCCGGAACCCGACCAGCACCCAGATGTCGCCGGACAGGCCTGCGCCGATGCTGGCGACGGCGAACACGGTCAGGCCGAGCAGGAAGCCACCCTTGCGGCCGAACCGGTCCACCAGGCGGCCGGCCGGCACCAGCAGCGCCGCGTAGACGATCGCGTAGCCGTTGAGCACCCAGCTCAGGTCGGCGAGGGAACCGGCGTGGGTGCCGCGCCCGATGGCGGGCAGGCCCACGTTGGTGACCCACACGTCGAGCTGGGCCAGGAAACTCGCGATCGACAGGATCGCCAGCAGCAGGGCCGGGGAGACGGGCCGGGCTTCGGCGCCCACACGGCGCTGGCTCGGGATGGACGGGACGGCGCCGGGGCTGGGACCGGCCCGGTCGGGCTGGGCGTCCTGCTGAGTCATGAGGTGGCTCGCATCTCGCGGTCGGGGGCCCGGCGTGTGCGCGCGGCGCCCGGTCGGCATGGAGGCCCAACGATCTGGACTGTTCAGTAAAGAACCCTGACGGTTCTGGACTATTCCGCCAACAACCAGATCCGTGGATACCATCGCCCGATGGGGCGCCCACCTGGCTTTGACCGGCGGGAGGTGCTGGCGGCCGTCGAGCGTGAGTTCCGCAAGAGCGGCTACGACGGGACGACTCTCGATGACATCTCGGCCGCGACGGGGCTCGGCCGCGGCAGCCTCTACGCCGCCTTCGGCGACAAGCACGCGCTGTTCCTGGCCGCGTTGGGGGACTACTGCGACCAGGACGAGGCGTCTGACGCGGCCGCGTTGGAAGGCCCGGACGAGACCGCGATGGAGCGCCTGCGGGCCTACCTCATCGACTCGGTCGACCGGCAGCTGAACGACCCCGAGCAGCTGGCCTGCATGGCCAGCCGCTTCACCGTCGAGCTGGCCGGGCGCGACCAGGAGGCCACGGCCCGGCTACGCCACGGCTTCGACGCACAGCGGGCGGCCCTGGCCGGCTGCCTGCGGGCCGCGCAGCGCAACGGCGACCTCGATCCAGCAGCCGAGCCGGTCACGCTGGCGACGTTGCTGGTCGTCGGCTTCCGGGGCATCAGCTCCCTGATCGGGATCGGGCTGGACCGGGCAGAACTCGTCGCTGTCATCGACGCGATCCTGGCCGGCCTGCCCCGGCCACCTGGGCCCCGGGTTCACCAGGCTGCCACACAGGAGCCGTATTCTCAGGTGTGACCGAGTCCGAAGATCAGCCGACGTTCCATGACCTCGGGCTTGGTACCCCGGTCCTGCGAGCCCTCACCGAACTCGGCTACGAGGTGCCGTCGCCGATCCAGGTCGGCACGATCCCCGCCCTGCTCGAGGGCCGCGACGTCGTCGGCCTCGCCCAGACCGGGACCGGCAAGACCGCCGCGTTCGCTCTCCCGATCCTGTCCAGGATCGACGCGCACAGCGCCGCCACCCAGGCGCTTGTGCTCGCCCCAACCCGGGAACTGGTCCTGCAGGTCGCCGAGGCGTTCGGCCGGTACGCCCACCACCTCACCGGCCTGCGTGTGCTGCCCGTCTACGGAGGGCAGGCCTACGCTCCCCAGCTGGCCGGGTTCCGCCGCGGCGCGCAGGTCGTCGTCGGCACTCCCGGGCGGGTTATCGACCACCTGGAACGCGGGACGCTCGACCTGGGCAGCCTGCGCACGCTGGTCCTCGATGAGGCCGACGAGATGCTCCGGATGGGCTTCCAGGAGGAGGTCGACCGGATCCTCGCCGACACCCCCGACGCCAAGCAGGTCGCGCTGTTCTCCGCGACGATGCCCGCGCCGATCCGCCGCATCTCCCGGCAGTACCTGCGCGACCCGGTCGAGATCACCGTCAGGGCGCGGACCGTCACCGCCGCGAACACCCGGCAGCGGTTCCTGACCGTCGCCGGGCCGCGCAAGATGGACGCGCTCACGCGGTTCCTCGAAGTCGAGCCGTTCGAAGCAATGATCATTTTCGTGCGGACGAAGTCGGCGACCGAGGACGTCGCCGAGCGGCTGCGCAGCCGCGGGTTCGCCACCGAGGCGATCAACGGCGACCTCAGCCAGCCGCAGCGCGAGAAGCTCATCGCCCAGCTCCGCGACGGCTCTCTCGACCTGCTCGTCGCCACGGACGTCGCCGCCCGCGGCCTCGACGTCGAACGGGTCACCCACGTCGTCAACTACGACATCCCCACCGACCCGGAGTCGTATGTCCATCGCATCGGCCGTACCGGCCGCGCCGGGCGCAGCGGTGAGGCGCTGCTGCTCGTCACCCCCAGGGAAAAGGGCCTGCTCGCCGCGATCGAGAAGGCGACCCGCCAGCCGCTCGCCGAGATGGAACTCCCCACCGCGGCGGATGTGAACGCCCGGCGGGTCGCGAAGTTCCACGGCGCGATCACCGCCGCGCTCGACGCGCCGGCCCACGCCGTGTTCAGGGACCTGATCCTTGGCTACACCCACGAGCACGACGTACCGCTCGCCGACATCGCCGCAGCGCTGGCCGTGATGACCCGCCAGGAACCGGGGGAGTTCCTCCTCCCGCCGGACACCGCCCCGCCTGCCCGCGAGAGGCCCGCCCGCGGCGCGGGCGGACCGCGGCCGGTCTATGCCACCTACCGGATCGGGGTCGGGCATCGCCAGCGGGTCACCCCGGGCCAGATCGTCGGGGCGCTCGCCAACGAGGGCGGCCTGGACCGGTCGGACTTCGGCCGGATCGACATCCGGGCCGAGCACAGCCTCGTCGAACTTCCCGCCGACCTGACCAGGGACACCCAGCGGGCGTTGACCCGCACCCGCATCGCTGGCCAGCCCCTCAACCTGCGCCCCGAACGGCCGAGCCGGGAGTCCGGCGCGCGGCCCGGCGCCAGCCGCCGAGGAAAACCCGCCCCCTCCGCCCGCAGGACGCGCCGCCTCGCCTAATCACGCCGTCGACAGGCGCGGGACACATCAGGAGCCTCACAGGGTTCCGCAACATCGCCGTGCACACGCACTTCGACCGCCCACGCACCCCGACGAAGGTCTGCAGGCGGCCGCCACACTCCACCAGACCCATCCCCGGGCTGGGCATCCTGCTGCTGTCCCAGTGGGTCCACGCCGGGTGCGCCCTCGACCTGTTCCGCGCCGGTGGCGCCGGTCTGGGATACCTCGGCCCGCCGTCGCCCGGCGCGGTGTCTGGTGGGAGGGGCCGACGGCAGGGGTATCAGGTGTGTCACCTCCGGACGATGATCCTCAACAGGAGATATACCCGCCGTCGGGATCCGCGGACACGGTCAGGCTGAAGTCGATGGGATCTGGTCCGAGCACATCGTCCGGCCCGCTGTCGATGTCGCCTGGAAACGACACCCTTAGAAAAGAAGTGACACCTTCGACGGATTTGGAAAAGCACAGAAGCGCCCTGTGGATTGGCTGATCAGGATTAATCTCGGCGAAGTGCTCCAGCTTCCAATCTGCTGCCGGCGCGGCCCGGCGGTAGAAATTCGCCACATCCTTGACCGTGTTGTCACCGGGACGGTAGGTCCGACCTGCGTATGGGAAGCCTGTGCTGTCCGTGCAACCAAAATAGGCGCCGTCGTCCTCCAGGGGAACGTCCGAAGGGCGCAATTCGAGTATGGGAAGGTTGTTCAGGGTTTTAGCAAAGCGTCGGTCTCTGGCGGTGCAATCCCCGTCTCGATCAGAGAGGACGGAGCAGCCGGCCACCAGGAGCGCACTCGCTGGCGCGCAGAAGAAAAGTATGATCAGCCCTGTGCGTCTACGGCCTCTGCGCGTCACGGAAAGAAGCATAGCCGGCATTTGACGGACGTGGCGCTGGCAGAGGTTCAGCGGCCGGTCAGATGTTCCATGAGGTCGTCGACTCCCTCGAGGCCGGCAGTGACCACGGTGCCACCGTCGACGACTCCGCGTCCTGGATCAAGGGGTTATCCGCCAGCGGCGCGACGGTGTCGAGGTAGCGGCCGGTGTCGAGGACCTCGCCGCGCAGCCAGCGGGCGCTCACGGACACGACGCAGAGAACGCAGCTGACGACGCAGAGCGCGATCGCGGCAATCTGCCGGCGGCGCCGCAGATACGGTCCCGTGCCCTTTGGCGTCCTCGACGTCCTCGACGTACGCAGTGGTGCGACGCCTGCAGGTGGTGCATCTTCCTGAGCCGCGCCGCCGGTGACCTCCGGCCCGGCCGATGCTGATCCGGAGTGTGCGTACCCGTTGTTCACCAGCCTGGCCCTTCTTTCTGAACGGTGTTCACGAGGTCCGTGGCGCGACGGCGAGGACCGATGTGAACGTGGCAGATTGAACGGGCACATCGCGCCAGGCCCGCGGATCGGTGTCGACTCTGGTCGGCTCGTCAGTCCACAAAGGTCGCGGGGCGTTCGATGGATACCGTGGGCAACTTTCGGGTGAGCGGTACGGGCAGCCACCATGACCACTTACCGAGCATCTGCAGGACGGCTGGGACAATGAGGCAACGAATGACCGCGGCATCCAGCAGGATCGCGACGGCCAGGCCGAGTTCGAACTGCTGAAGCATCCGGTCGGAGCTCAGCACGAAAGCGGCGAAGACCACGGCCGAGCGCGGCGGAGATCGACAGCAGGTTCAGGATGGCCGCCTTGACGGGGATCCAGATGGAGCGGAAGACCAAGGCAGACTAACCACGCGCGCCACGAGTCACCCCGTCGCCACGGGCCCCACCATGGCCGTCGGCTACTGACAGCGACATCGCTCGGCTTGGCTCATGGGGGACGAGAGCTGCGCGCTGCGGGTGCGCTGCGAGCGCATGCCCTCCTCTCGCCGACCTTTCTCGGCTCTGTGGGTGTCGCGGCCGAGGTCGTTCTACGGGTCGAGTCCTGGACCATCTGCCGTGAGATTGTCAGGAGGCGGTAGAGCGGGTGGGTCGGCCGGTGGCGGTGGCGGTGGCGCCGGCGGAAGGCGGCGGGGAACGACGTCGGCGGCGGCCTTGGCTGCGGCGCGGTCGGCTTCGTCCCGTTCGTGGGGCTGGTAGTTCTCGACGGCGCGGCCGACGTAGGCCAGCAGGTCCGGGGTCATCCGGTGCATCGCGCGGTGGTCGTACCAGCGGACGATCAGGGTGCCCGCGAGGAGCCAGCAGGCCAGGCCGATCGCGGCCGCCACGACGCCACGGGTCAGGCCCGCGTCGGCCTGCGCGTCGAAGTACAGGATGGCCCGGTCCCCGGTGAGGATCTGCCGCAGCGGCTCAGCCTCGCTGAGCAGCCGGAAGAACGGGGGTAGTGCCTCGATGGGCACGGTCCCGCCGGCTGAGGCGAGGCCGGCGTAGACGAAGAGCAGGAGGGCGGCCAGCTGCCCCGGGGTGCCGAGCGCCGCGAAGAGCACGATCGTCCCGGCCGCGACGCTGGCCGCGCACAGCCACGTGTACAGCCACAGCAGCAGCGGGTGGGGAGCGTCCATGCTCAGGCCGCCGGCTGCCACCGCGATCATGAAGCCGGTGACGACCGCGGTCAGGACCGCCACCATCGCCCATTTGATCAGGAGGGTCCGCCAGCGGCTGATCGCTTTCGGCTGGAGCTGGGTCCACCGGGGGCCGACCTCGGACGCGCCGTAGCCAAGTGCCGCGTCCACCGTGCCGTGCAGGATTGTTCCGGTCAGGAACCCGCACATGAGGGTCAGCAGCGCCAGGTAGAAGGCGCTCAGGCCCAGCGCGCTGTCGTCGGGCGGGGGGTGGAACTGGCTGGTCGTGACCGTCACAGGGTTGGCCAGGAACGCCGTCGTCGCGACGTCCTGGGTCCCCGCGCCGGCGGCCGCCGTCAGCTGGGCGCTGACCGCCCGCGAGGCGCGGGCGACCGCGGGTTGCAGGATGCCGGTGGCCAGGCTCACCGCCAGCGTGCCGGCACGCGGGTTGGTCAGCAGCTGGAGTGACCCGTCGCCGGTCGTCCCGGTCGTCGGCAGGCCGGCCTTCGCCAGGAGTGAGGCGGTGAAGTCGGGCGGAATCACGATGGTCGCGTACGCGTGCCCGCGGCTCATGGCTCGTTCGGCCTCGGGCAGGGTCACAAGCTCCAGGCGCAGCCGGTGGGACACCGCGGGGCTGGTCCGCAGGCCGTCCTCGATCAGTTTGCCGAGGTCGACGTGTTCTGTTCCCAGGGTGGCCCTGCGGTCGCCGTTGACCACCTCGACCGGCAGGCCGCGCACATGAACCTGCGGATCTACTGCCGACCCGAGGTACAGCGCGGTCATCGCGGCGACGACGACCGAGGCCAGGACCAGCGGTAGCACCCACACGGCCCGTTGCCGCAGCAGGTGGCGCGCACGGACCGGGAACTCGTCCCGCGGTTTCTCGTTCTCCGGGCTCATCAGACCTGCTCGTTTCACTTGGGCCCTGTGGGCCGCATGGTTCGTGTGCCCCGGACCGTTCAGGCAGGAATCAGAACGGGCGTTGTCTTCGCCCGGGCGATGGTCGCGGCGTACAGGAGCAGACCGGCGGTGGTAAGCACGACGCCAGCCCAGACGGTGGACAGGGTTCCCCAGCCGGCGTCGAGCGCGACGGCGCCGCCGATCGCGCCGAGGGAGTTGGCCAGGTTGAGTGCGGCCAGGTTGAGCGCCCCCATCAGGGTCGGGGCGTCCGGCGCGAAGCCGGTCAGCCGGACCTGGATGGTGGGAATCGCGGCCATCATGGTCGCGCCGACGCCGAACAGGCAGGGCAGCAGGACCACCAGGCTGTCGCCGGCCACTCCGATCGGCACGAGGAACGCCAGGACGCCGCCGTAGCCCCAGAGCAACCCGCGGTTCTCGTAGCGGTCGGCGAGATGGCCGCCGAAGTAGTTGCCCGCCGCCATGCCGAGGCCGAAGACGGCGAGCGCGATCGGGATGAGCGAGGCGTCGCGCCGTGCCGCGTCGGTGATGAACGGGCCGATGAAGGTGTAGACGGCGAAGATGCTGGAGATTCCGAGCGCCGCGGCGGTGACCATCAGCCAGACGTTGACACGGCGCAGGGCGCTCAGCTCGTTCGTGATGGAGCCGCCGCTCAGGTCGGCGGTGTGGGGCAGCCAGGCGACCAGGGCGGCGCCGGCGAGCAGCCCGACGCCGACCACGGTCCAGTACATGACCCGCCAGCCCGCGTGCTGGCCGACGAAGGTGGCCAGCGGTGAGCCGGCGATGGTGGCGATGGTGAGCCCCCCCATCACGGTGGCGAACGCCCTGCCGCCTTTGCCCGGGCCGTAGACGTACGCGGCGACGACGGCGCCGGCGCCGAAGAACCCGCCCTGCACGCTGCCGGCGACGAACCGGAAGAGGACGAGCAGCGTGATGTTCGGTGCCAGCGCGGACAGCCCGTTGCCGACCAGAAACAGCACGATCAGGCCGAGCAGTAGCGTGCGCCGGTTGACCCGGGCGGCAAGCAGGATGATCGCCGGGGAGCCGATCACCACTCCGAAGGCGTATGCGGTGATCGCATGGGTCGCGACGGGGATCGACACGGCCAGATCGAACGCGAACAGCTGGATGACACCGTTGCTACCAAACTCGCCGGTGCCGATCGCGAAGGTGCCGAGTGCCAGTGCGAACAACGTCATCCTGGGACTGCGGGCGGGTGAGCCGGCGTAGGCGTGTCGTTTCTCCTCGGCGCACTGGCCTTCATATGCACTCTGATGCATCGTCCATCCTTGACGGAAAGCGGTCGAATGTGTCACCGCGGCCGCGTAATTCGTCAGCCCGCGGCGCGTTTGATGAGCTCGGCGGTTACGGCGGGCTGCGCGATCATCGCGACGTGCGAGGCGTTGACCTCGGTGGTGCGTGCGCCGGCCCGCTGCGCCATGAACCGCTGCGCTGCGGCGGGCAGCACATTGTCGTTGCGGGCGACGAGATACCAGGAGGGAATGGCCTTCCAGGCCGGCGAGCCTGAGGCCGGCTCCTGCAGCGCGCGCACGTCGCTCGGCCGCTGGCCGGCCCACATCAGGTCGGTGGTCGGCCGCGGCAGGTCGCCGGCGAACACGTCGCGGAAGACGTCTTTCCTGATGTATCCGTCGACGCCCGCACCGTAGGCACGGATGTCCAGCGCCGTCTCGTTCAGCTTGCTTCCCGGGTACTTCGTCTGCAGACCCAACAGCGTCTCCCCCTGATCGGGGACGAACGCGGCCACGTAGACCAGCGCCTTCACGTTCGCGTTGCCGGCCGCGGCGTTCGTGACGACGATCCCGCCATACGAGTGCGCGGCCAGGACCAGCGGGCCGCTGAGGGTGGCGAGGATGCTCGCCAGGTAGGCGGAGTCGGTGGCCACGCCGCGCAGCGGGTTCGGTGGCGCGATGATCGGGTAGCCGTCGCGGACGAGCCGGGCGGCGACGCCGTTCCAGCCGGAGGCGTCGGCGAACGCGCCGTGCACGAGTACCACCGTGGGGCGCTGCCTTTTGGCGGGCTGGGTGAGTGCCTGCGCGGTGGGCGCGCCGGCCAGGGCGCCGGTCGCGACCGTGGCGGATCCAACCAGGATCGTCCGGCGAGTTGTCGTCATCGATATGGACCCTTCAATGCCCGTTGTTTTCGGTGGCGATCGAGATCCAAACATAGAGCCGGGTTCTTGACGGCCACTGAACGAGTCAGAGTGGACCTGAGCCGCCGATGAACTGGCGGTTCACTCGTCGTCAAGTTCGCCGATCTAACCTACGGGCATGAGGTCGACAAAGAGCGATACCGCGCTGAAGTGGGGCCTCTGGTCCCACGTTCTCTCCTACATCCTGGCCAATCTTGTCCAGGTCGCGCTGTGGGCTACCCTCACGCCGGACCACTTCTTCTGGCCGCTGTGGTCCATCGTGGCCTGGGGAATCGGCCTGGGATTCCATGTCTGGGCCTTCTACCGGCGGCCCGGCGTGAGGTCCACCCACTGAGCTGCCTCCTGCCGCGCCGAGCCCGGACGCGGACCGATGACCGTGCGTTCGCTGGCGGCAAGGGTCGTGGCGCCGCGATCAGCCGTCGTACGCCGCCCCCGCCAGGCTGGCCAGCAGTTCCTCCGCGCGGTGGGCGAACAGGTGGGCCTCGCGCTCGGTGGAAAGCGCGCGAGCCCGCTCGGCGGCGGCCCGGACGGCGGCGGTGGGCTCGCCGCGAACCCGCATGAGCCGCGCGCGCACCAGGAGTATGTGGCCTTCGGCGTAGCGTTCGCCGTAGGTGTCGAGGAGCTCCTGCGCCCGGTGGAGGGCGCCGGCGGCCTCGGCCGGCATCCCGGCCGCCAGCCACATCTCGGCGAGCAGGCCGTACCAGGAGGCCAGGCACGAGCGGGGCGGGTCAAGCAGGGTCGCTTCGATGATCTCCTCCGCGGCGGCTGCCGCGCCGGCCGCCGCCCTGCCGGCCGCCTCCTCGCCGGCCGTGGCCCGCGCCCAGCACCGGGCCAGCCGCGGGTAGCTGCCGAGGAAGGCGAAGGAGAGATCCCGGTCGACCGCGATCCCTCGCTCCGCCACGCGCAGCGCCCAGGCCGGGTCGCCGGCCAGCGCCGCTACGGTCGCGGCGAAGGCGGACCAGACCGCGACCGCATAGGGGTTGTCGCCCGCCGCAGCCTCCAGCTGGTCGAGTAGCGCCCGCGCACCGGCGACGTCACCGTGCAAGGCGGTCATCAACGCGAGCATCACCGGCGAGAGAAGCTGCAGGTCGTGCCGGAGCCGTTCCTCCTCATGCTGGGCCAGGCGCATAGCCAGGTTGGACTGGCTCAGGTACCGGAACGCCTCGCCGATGTTGCCGACACCCCACTGGTGGATTCCCCAGGCATGTCGGCCATACGCTTGTACGACCGAGTCGGCGGACGCTTCGCCCTGTTCGAGCAGCCGGCGCGCCAGCGGGCCGGCCTGGTCGAGCTGAATGCTTTGGGCGTAGGCGAGCCAGCGGGAGAAGAGGAAGTCGGCTGCCTCCCGCTCCCGGCCGAGGCCGCGCGCCAGGTCCTCGGCGCGCTCCAGCATTTCGGCCGGGGAGCCGGCGTACCCGGACCGCATTCCGACGACCGCGGTGAGCAGCGACAACGCGGACAGCTCCAGCTCCGCCAGACCCGCCGTCCGGGCCACCCGCGCGGCCGACTCCAGCTGCTGTGCGGCAGCCTCGAACGCGGCCTTGACCGCGGCACCATGGCCAGCGCGGATCAGCGCGGCCGCGGTCCTGGCCGGGTCCGCGAGCGGGCCGGCGGCCCACAGATGGTGGGCGAGGCGCTCGTCGACGGCCTCGCCGCCCACGACGGAGCGCTCCAGCGCGTCCGCGACGCGCAGGTGCAGCCGGGTGGCGCGGGGCGGCGGCGTCGTGCGGACAACCGACTCGCGGACCAGGTCGTGCGCGAAGCGGAACGAGAACGGGTCGCCGGGCGGGGGCGAGAGCAGGCCGAGCGCGTCCAGGGGCTCGAGACGGTCGATGCAGGTCTGCGTGTCCAGGCCGGCCGCGCCCGCGAGCAGGCCGACGTCGACGTCCCGGCCGATGAGCGCGGCGATCTGCACCAGGCCTCGCGTGTCCTCGTCGAGGCCGGCCATCCGATCGCGGACGACGTCCCGAACGGTGGATGGCACACCGGCCTGCGCGGCGGCCTTCTCGGTGAGCACCCTGCCGTCCGCGAGGAGCCGGGACAGTTCCCGGACGAAGAACGGGTTGCCGGCAGTGCGGATGTGGATCCGGTAGGCGGCCCGGGTGCCGGGGATGTGGCCGGTCTCGCGGCGAACGAGCTCCGCCACCTCGGTCAGGTCGAGCGGGCCGAGCCGAATCCGGCGGTGCCTGGGCAGGCGGCTGGCCGCGGCGAGCATCCGCGCCAGCTCGGAGCCGGGCGCGGGTGCGCGGTCGCGGAGGGCGCCGATGATCGCGGTGCCATGCGGCAGCCGGGCCGCCAGGTGGCTGAACATCTCCAGCGAGGCGACGTCGGCCCACTGGAGGTCGTCGACGACGAGTACCACCGGCCGCCGGGCCGAGATCTGGCCGAGAAGTGCGACGACCCACTCGAACAGGCGGAACTGGGCGCCGCCGTCCGGCAGCCCCGGTCCGGCGAGGAAGTCGCCACGCGGCGCTACGAGGTGGCCGAGTTCGCCGGCGCGCCACTTCTCCCGCTCCGCGGCGGGCAGGCCGTCGAGGACGGCGCCGACCGTCTGCACCCACGGCCACATCGACGGCGTCCCGTCGCCCTCCAGGCAGCGACCCCAGACGACGAGCGCGCCACGCCGATCTGCCTCGGCGCTCGCCTCCTCCAACAGGCGGGTCTTGCCCACCCCCGGCTCGCCCTCGACGATGACCAATCCCGTGCCGCCGGTGAACGCCGAGCCCACCGCGCGCCGCAGCACCTCGAGCTCCTCGGCTCGACCGATGAGGCCGCCGGCGCGCGACGCGACGACCGCGGAGGCCCGCGGCCGCTCGGATGGCCTCGCCTCGGCGGGTCCGGCGAACGTTGGTGGCCCGGGCGGCCGCCGGACGGGCACCGGCCCGGGAGCCGTTCCGCTCGGTTCGTCGCCGTCAGTGCCGGCCGGCTCGGTCGAAGGCTGGCTCAGCACCCGCAGATGCGCGGCCAGCAGAACGGGCCCGGGATCAAGGCCCAGCTCGTCGGCGAGCCGGGCGCGGATCGTCCCGAACACCGCCAGTGCCTCCGCCTGCCGACCGCCCGCGGCCAGGGTGCCGATGAAACTCGCCTGCACCGTCTCGTGCAACGGCGCCATCTCCGCGGCCAGGCGCAACGGCTGGAGCACACGCTCCGGTTGGCCCCGCGCGACCGCGAGGTCGGCCGCCGTCACACACGCAGCGAAGAACTCGTCGTTGAGCGCGGTGAACAGGGAGAGGGCGGCCGATCCGTGGAGCAACCCGTCGCCGGCGGGTCCGTGCCAGAGCTCCAGCGCCTGCGTGTAGCGGTCGAGCGCCGCGTCGAGGCGCCCCTGGACGACGTGCGTCCTGGCCTCGTCGACCAGCTCCCGGAATCTGACGAGGTCCAGCACCCCTGGGCCGACCGCGAACAGATATCCGCTGCCGCGCCGCCGCAGGTAGGAGCCGGTCTCGCGGGCTGCCAGCGTGGGCTCCAGCAGGCGCCGGAGCGCGCCGATGTACTTCTGGAGAATGTTGAGCGCCGAGGCCGGGACGTCGTCGTCCCAGATCAGATCGATCAGTTCGCTCGTGCTGATCGGTCGGCCCGCGCGAACGAGGAGCAGCGCGAGCAGGTACGCCTGTTGGCGGGGTCCGGCATCGAGCTCCACGCCGCCCCGCCAGAGCCGCAACGGACCGAGGACCTGGAGTGACAGGTGTCCGCTTGGAACGGGTTGTCTATGGCTACCAGGACGGACAGACGGCGGTGACATGACCACGCCTGTTCTACTCCTGAGGTGCCGAGACCGATCGGCGAATCGCGCGTGATGGCCGGGCGGGCCGGCGCCGGCCCGCGCACCTGCGAATCGCGGGCACTGCCGACATCGCCCGCAGCATCTTCGCATGGCCACGCGGTATCGACCACAGGTTCCGCCAGGCAGGCTGTCCGCGTCACCCTTGTCACCCCGGCGCCGAACCGCGCACCCCCCGTCGCCAGGCCCAGCACCAACCGGCCGGTTGGTGCTGGGCCTGGCCGGCGATCGTCAGTTGGATCGCGCACGTGCGGGCGCGGGAGGCGGCGGAAGTGCCGGCGGGGACGGGTCCTGCGCCTCGTGAAGGCCATGGCGGACGTAGAAGCGCCGCAGAGGCGTCGGTGCCCACCAGTTCAGGTTCCCGAGCAGCCGCATCGTGGCCGGGACGAGCAGTGCCCGGACTACGGTCGCGTCGACGAGGATCGCGATGATCATCGCTACGCCGATCAGCTTGATGAACGTGATGCCGGAGGTCGAGAACAGCCCGATCACGACCAGGATGAGGATCGCGGCGCTGGTGATGATCCTGCCGCTGCGCTGCAGGCCGACCGCGACGGCGGTGGTGTTGTCGCCGGTCCGGTCGTACGCCTCGCGGATCCGGGACATCAGGAAGACCTCGTAGTCCGTCGACAGCCCGAACACGATCGCGAGGACGAGGATCGGCTGGGTGGCCTCCAGCGTCCCGGTCGAGGTGAAGTCCAGCAGGCCGGACAGGTGGCCGTCCTGGAAGATCAGGACCAGCGCGCCGAACGACGCGCCGAGCGACAGCACGTTCATCACGATCGCCTTGATCGGCAGCACGACCGACCCGAAGGCGAGGAACAGCAGGATGAACGTCGCGCCGACAATGATCAGTGCCATCCACGGCAGCAACCGCGCGGTCGAGTGAAGCTGGTCGGCCAGCTCCGCGGTGAAGCCGCCGACGAGCACCTGGCCGCCGGGCGGCGCCGGTATGTCCCGGATCCGGCTCACCAGGTCCCGCGCCTGCGCCGAGATCGGGTCGCCCTCGTAGTTGACGGTGACCCGGGAGACGTCGCCGGACCGTGCGGTGACCGCCGCCGTGCTCACCCCGTCGATGCCCTGGACGGCGGCGACGTACCGCTCCAGGCCCGCCGGGTCGGGGGCAGTCACGATCGCCTCGATCGGCAGCTGGCTGTTCTGGACGAACTCCCGGTCGGAGATCTCGGAGACCACGCGGCTCTCGGTGCCCGCCGGCAGCGCCCGCGGGTCGATGCCGCCGAACTCGACGCGCAGGAACGGCGCGCCGGCGAGCAGCAGCACCGCGAGCACACCCAGCGCGTACCGAACCGGGCGGCGCATGATGCTGTGCGCCAGGCGGTACCAGAATCCGTGCTCCTCTCCGCCCGTCGAGGAAGCCGGCCGCGACGCGCGGCGGAGCCCTGGCACGGAGAGCGCGTTCACCCGCGGGCCGAGGACACCGAGCAGCGCGGGCAGCACGGTCAGCGCCGCCAGCATCGCGACCACGACGGCGGACAGGCCGCCAAAGCCCATCGAACGCAGGAAGCCCATCGGGAAAATCAACAGCGCGGCCAGCGACACCGCTACGGTCACGCCGGAGACCGCGACGGTATGGCCCGCGGTGGCCATGGTGCGCGCGACCGCGTCCTCGACGTCCAGACCGCGCGCGATCTCCTCCCGGAATCGTCCGACCATGAACAGGCCGTAGTCGATCGCCAGGCCGAGCCCGAGGATCGTGACCAGGTTGACGGAGAAGACCGAGACGTCCATCGCGTAGCTCAACCCGCGCAGCGCGGTGAACGCCCCGAGGATGGCCAGGCCGCCGATCGCGAGCGGCAGGCTCGCCGCGGCCACGCCACCGAAGACGATCACCAGCAGTACCAGGAGTACCGGCGTGGAGATGATCTCGGCCCGGGCGATGTCCGATCCCACCCGCTCCCGGATGTCGCGGCTGACCGCCGTGATCCCGCCGACCTGGGTCCGCAGGCCCGGGGCGGCGAGCATGCCCTCGATGTCCTCCAGTCCTTCGATGCGCTGCTGCTCGTCCCCGGCCAGGGTCAGCACCGCGTAGGTGGAGCGCCGGTCATGGCTGACCAGGGCAGGGCTGTTCGTAGCCCAGTAGGTGATCGTCCTGGTCACCACGTCGCGCGGGAGCGCGTCCAGCGCGTTGGTGACGGCCTGCCGGTACACCGGGTCGTCGACCGTCCGGCCCGGGCTGCGGTAGAGCACGACGAGGTCGTTGCCGGTCCGGCCGAGCGTCGTCTCGGCCCGGTCGAGGGCGCGGGAGCTCTCGCTGGCCGGATCGTCGAACCCTCCCGCGCCGACCAGGCCGAATATCTGGGTACCCCAGAGGCCGCCGAAGGTCAGGAAGGCCCCGGCCAGGCCCAGCACCCACCATCGCCGACGGAAAATGGCCCGTCCGAATCGTTCGAACATCGCTGCCCCCTCGGGAATGCCGCGCGACCCGGCCGCGCTGTGGAAACCAGGACCTGAAGGGCGGGCGGACCTGCGGGCGCCGCATTACTGGATGTCGTTTCTCCGCGCCGCCTCCGCGCTGCCATGGCGGGACGAGCCCATGGTGGGACGAGTCCATGGTGGGACGAGTCCATGGTGGGACGAGTCCATGGTGGGACGAGTCCATGGCGGGACGAATCAACGGCGGCGATCCAGGACCGGCCGCGTCCGCCTGCTTTCGGTCACCGTAGAGCGGCGCTCTTGACGGGAAGTGGACATCCAGTGGATTCGTCGCCGTACGCGGCCGGCGCGCGACTCCGGGCGGGCATTCGGTTTGCCGCGTCCCAATGGCGCTGCACAAATCGTCAACCGCCGGCTGTTGTACTCGGGCTCAGAACTTCGACCAAAAATCGACCAGGGGAGACCGATACACATGTCGCAGCCCACTGTTGTCCTCGTACATGGCGCCTTCGCCGACGCTTCCAGCTTCGCCATGGTGATTCCCGGCCTGCTCGCCGATGGCCTGCGGGTCGTGGCGCCGGCGGTACCGAACCGCTCCCTCGTAGGAGACGCCGAATACCTCGGAGCCGTTCTCGCGGCCATCGACGGCCCGGTCGTTCTCGTGGGCCATTCGTACGGCTGCGCGGTGGCCACCGTGGCCGGTGTCGCCGAGAACGTCGTGGCCCTGATCTATCTCGCCGGCTTCGTGCCGGAGGAGGGCGAGTCCCTCGGCGAGCTGCAGGGCCGCTTTCCCGACTCCGACCTCGGCCAGGCGCTGGAAGCCATCCCCTTCCAGGGCGGCGTCGAGCTGTCGGTTGACGTCGAGAAGTTCCCGACGGTCTTCGCCCACGACGTCGACCCGGCCGTGGCCGTGGTGCTCGCCGTGTCGCAGCGGCCGTTGTCCGCGGTGGCGTTCGGCGAGAAGGCGCCCGCCGCCGCCTGGCACGGCAGGCCGGCGTGGGGCGTCGTCGCCGCCGCGGACCACACCATCAATCCGGACGTCCAGCGTTTCGCCTATGGGCGCGCGGGGATCGAGACCGTCGAGGTGGACTCGTCACACCTGGTGATGTTCTCCCAGCCGGCGATGGTGACCGATCTGATCAGGACGGTCGTCAGGTCGGTGACCGGGTGACCCGGTGACGCTCGGCTCGCTGCCCGGTGGCGGGAACACCACAAGAACGGGGAAGCGCCATGTGCTCCCGTCGTCGCGTGACGGGCCCGCCCCAGCTTGGATAGAGTCGATGTGCTGCGGCCCGACGGAGACCGCGAGCGGACTACGTCGCGAGCAGGCAACATCGCCAGCTGACTGAGCTGTCAGATCATCCGGGAGTCAACAGGACGTGGCTGGGCGAGCCAATCCCGTTCGGCCCGACAACGGAGATCCAGCGACCGGTGTCGGTTCGTTGCACCTGCAGATTCTCGGCCCGTTGCGGCTTTGGCGGGGCGGCGCGGAGCTGGACATCGGCCCCCGTCAGCAGGCGCAGCTGTTGGCCCTGCTCCTGGCGCGCGTGGGCCGCCCGGTGAGCACGAGTGAACTGATCGACCTGATCTGGGCCGAGGATGTCCCTGTCAGCGCGCTCAACGTCATCCACAAGTACGTCGGGGGATTGCGCCGGGTGCTCGAACCGGCGCTCCCCGTCCGGGAATCTGGTGCGTACCTACACCGCCGCGGCAACGGCTATGTGTTCACCGCCGACCCCGGCACGCTGGACCTCGTCACGTTCCGGGAGCTCGTCAGCGCGGCGCGGGCCGCCGGCGCCGAGCAAGCCCGCGAGATGGCGCTCGACTACTACGTCGAGGCGCTCGGCCTCTGGCAGGGCCCCGCCGGCGACGGGGTCTTCCAGGCAACGACCTCCCCTCCGGTCCTGGCCGCCCTCGACAACGAGTTCCATACCGCCTGCGCGACAGCGGCCGAGCTGGCCGTGGCGTTGGTCCAGCCGGCACGGGTGATCCCGCCCTTGCAGCTGGCCGCGTCGATGGCACCTTTCCACGAACCCGTACAGGCCAGCCTCATCACCGCCCTCGGCGCCGCAGGACGGCAGGCGGAGGCGCTGTCGGTGTTTCACGCGGTCCGCGGCCGTCTCGCCGACGAGCTCGGCATCGACCCCGGCCCGGCGCTGCAAGCCGCGCACCTGCGGGTCCTGACGCAGAACCCGCCGTCGACGGTGGGGGCGAGCAAGGAAAGCGCGGGCGAGCGCGTACCGGCGCAACAGGCGGGCGGCCTCGTCGGCCGGGGCGAGGAACTCAACGTGCTGCGGCAGGCCGTCGAGGATGCGCTGGGCGGCGGCGGCGGGCTCGGCCTCGTCGAGGGCGAGCCGGGGGTGGGCAAGACGCGCCTGCTGGAGCAGGCCGCCGCCGCCGCGGACCAGCGTGGCGCGCTCGTCGTCTGGGCTTCCTGCCTGGAAGGCGCCGGAACACCCTCGATGTGGCCGTGGGAGCAGGCGCTCGCCGTCGTTCTCGACAGCCTGCCCGTGTCGGCGCGCGAGAAGTGGCTGGCCAGCGAGCTCGGTGGTCTTCTCGCGTCTCGTTACGAGGTCGCCTCGCCGCCGGTTTCCGGCGGCCGTGCCCAGTTCCGGCTGTTCGAGCAGGTCGTCACCGTCATCGGCCAGGCCTCGGCGGAGCGGCCGCTGCTGCTCGTCATGGACGATCTTCAATGGGCTGATGCCGCGTCGCTGCAGCTGTTCGGCCACCTGGTGGGCCGGCTGCCCGCCCGCACCGCCGTCATCGGGGCGCTGCGAGACCGCGCACCCACACCGGGCTCCGACCTTTCGCGGGTGCTGGCCGCCGCCAGCCGGCTGCCCAGCCACCGCCGTATCCGACTAGGCCCGCTCAGCCGGGCCGACGTGGCCGAACTCATCCGTCGCGAGACCGGGCACGAACCCGGCGCGGACGTCGCCCGCAACATTCACGTGCGCACCGCTGGCAATCCTTTCTTCGTCCGTGAGCTGTCGCGGCTCCTCCTCGACCACGACGCGCTCGGCGACGGCGACGCGTCGGCCCGCGCCGGGGTCCCGTCCACGGTGCGCGACGTCGTCCGCGAGCGGATGGCGGGTCTCGACGACGAAGGGCGCGACCTGCTGAGGATCGCCGCGCTCATCGGCCGTGACGTCGACCTCGGACTGCTCGCCCGTGCCGCCGGCGTCGACATCGGGGACTGCCTCGAACGCCTCGAACCGCCGCGCGCGCTCGGCCTGCTCGAATCGGGGCCGAACGCCCCGTTCTCCTGGCGCTTCGCGCACGACATAGTGCGCGAGTCGGTCACCGAGACGACGGCGTATCAGCAGGCCGTCCGGCTGCATCTGCGCGTCGCGGACGCACTCGAGGAAAGCCGGGCCGACGACGAGTCGATCACTGAACGCCTCGCCTACCACCTGATGGCCGCGGGTCCCCTCGCCGACCCGGTTCGCACCGTCGAGGCGCTCAAGCGCGCCGGCCGCCGCGCCGCGACCAAGCTCGCGTTCGCGGCGGCCGATCGGCATCTCGAACTGGCCGCCCAGATCGCGCGGACCGCGGGGCTCCCGGAGCTCGAGCTCTCCGCCCTCTCGCTGCTCGCGATCGCCCCGCGCAGGCAGGCCGGGTTCGGCGGCACAACGTTCGACCTGCTGGAACGCGCGGAGCACTTGGCGCGCCAGCTAGGCCGGGAGGTCGAGGCCGCCGGCCTCCTCTTCGCCCGGCTGTTCGGGGCGTTCACCTTCCTGGAGTGGGACCGCGAACGCCTGGTCCGCCGGCTGTTCGACCAGGGGGAGGCGTCCCGCGACCCGGTCGTCCGGGTGTACGGCCGGCAGGCCTGGGGCCTGCATCAGTGGGACTGTGGCAACATCGGCGAGGCATACCGATGCCTCAGCGCGAACGACCCCGCCCTTCTCGAAGGGGATGTCTCGTCGTACAGCGAGACCCCGATCCGACGGGACGTCTCAGGTGAGTGGCCCGGCTGGCTGGCCGTCGTGACCGCGCTCCACGGTGACGTCGCGACCGCGGGCTCCATGATCGACAAGTGGAACGGCCCTGAGGACCCGTACGCGGTCGCGACCTGGGCCTACTACATCACCATCGTCGCGTCGATGGTCGGTGACGCCGGCTGGGTGATGCGTACGATCGACCGGTGGATGGCCGTGGGTACCGGTCATGCCGCCATCCAGCAGGAGCACTACATCCGGCTGAACTGGTACTGGGCCCGGGCCCTCACCGGCGACGACCCGGCCGGCACGGCGGCGGAGGCCGCGCAGCTCCTGGCCGGGACCCTGGTCGATCCGCCGCGGTGGGGCGTCGCTTACCACCACGCGCTGATCGCCGACATGTGGCTGGCCGCCGGCAGGCCAGACGACGCGGGCGCCGCACTCGACCGAGCGGGCCAGGCCCTCGACACCCACGGCCAACGCTACGCCGAAGGACTCGTCCTGCTGCTGCGGGCGCGCCTGCTCCACGCCCGGGGCGAACCCGTGGGCGTCGTACGCGCCGCCGCCGAAAAGGCCCGCGAGCGGTCCGTCCAACGCGAGTCCTACCTCTTCGCCCGCCGCGCCGAGAGCTTCCTCGCGGAGCTTTGATCGTGCTGTTCGGCGCCGGGAAACGCCGGGTGCGCGCCCAGGCGAAGCACGTTCGGCTGCTGGCCCGCGGCGCTGCCACCGACCGTCACAGGGGAGGGGGTCAGCTGGGCTCGGCGGGTGGTGAACCAGCCGAACCCTGCGGCCGTGAAGAACATGACGATGCCGTACACCACGCCGGGGATGGCCATCTCGGCGCTGTTCAACAGCGCCGGGCTCAGCGCGACCGTGATGGCGAGCGCGGTGTTGTGGATGCCGATCTCGAACCCGGCCGCGACGGCCGTTCGGTGGTCGACGTCGGCCAGGCGCGGTACACCGTAGCCGACCAGCAGGCTCACGATGTTGAAGACCAGCGCGGCCAGCCCGACCGAAAGGAAGTTGTCGACGAGGTTTCCCCGCTGCCCGTACAGCACGGCGGAGATGACGCTGAGGAGGACCACGACCGAGAGCACCTGGACGGGTCGGTTGAGCCGCTGCGCCACCTTCGGCGCCCGCGCGCGCAGGAGCATCCCGATGGCGACCGGCACGAGCACGATCGTGAAGACCTGCAGCACCTTGTCGGGCCGCAGCCCGACCGCGGCCGCGTCGGTCAGGAAGTATCCGGCCGCGAGGTTCACCACGACCGGCAGGGTGATCACCACCAGCATCGAGCTGGCCGCGGTGAGCGTGATGTTGAGCGCGACGTTTCCGCCGAACAGGTGGCTGTACAGGTTGGCTGTCGGGCCGCCGGGCGACGCCGCGACCAGCATTAATCCGACCGCCAGCTCCGCTGGGAGCTGAAAGGCGAGCACCAGGCCGAAGCAGATCGCCGGCAGCAGCACGATCTGGCAGACAAGCGCGACGACGACCGTCTTCGGATGCCGGCTCACCCGCCGGAAGTCGTCCAGGGTCAGGCCGAGGCCCAGGCCGAGCATGACGACGCCGAGGGCCAAAGGCAGGCTGGCCAGGACCAATGTGAAATCCACGGCATACTCCTCAGATCTGCCGTGCCCGGATCACGCTGGGGTCGGCGCGTCCGCGGCCCGCCGCCGCGCCGGGTGAGCCGGGCGGCGGCCTCGTTCCGGTCGGAGGCACCGGCGAACACCCCGTGGACGAGTGCCAGGGCGAGCCTCTTCCCGCGGTCGCCCGGGGTGTGCGCCTGTCGGCCGGTACCGCCAGCACGGAGCCGGCCGCTACCGCCGGCGATCCGGCGAGCGGCGTCTGAGGGGTTGTCGTCATCCGATGTGAGTCCTTCCAGAGGGACTGGTCGGTGTCGGTTTCCCTTGGCCGTAACCAGGATCCAGCCTGGTGTCGCGTACTTGACGATCACTGAACTCCGCCCCGCGCCGGCAGGAACCGGTCCACAGATAATTCACTCGTCGTCAACCGCCGCGGCCTAGCCTCAATCTTTCGCGGGGTGGGATGCGTTGATCGTGGGCTGTTCTCGCCGCATTGTTGATGTTGATCTGCGGGCCTCGGTCGGGCGCTCTGCTGACCCTGGTCCCAGGTCGCCTGAGACTGGGCACAAGAAGGAACGCTGAAAGCTCGCCGGGTGCCATAATTCCGCCCAGCACGCCCACGAAAGACCGTACTCATTATCGCTCCGCACACTATCGCTCAGTGGTGGTACACGTCCCGACGGTGATCGATGTCAACGCCAGCGGTGTGACCGGCCCCTGCGCGGCGTCGTGAGTGGTCGGAGGCGGGCGTTTCCAGCTCAGGGGATCGTCACGACGACCTTGCCGCGGCCGTGGCCGTGCTCGACCTCGTGATGCGCCCGCGCCACCTGATCCAGGTCGAACGAGCCACGGACGTGGATGCGCAGGCGCCCGGCGGAGTGGAGATCGACCAGCTCGTTGAGTCGGCGCACCGAACGGTCTGGCTGGAGACGGCGCGCGCCGACCTTGTCGGCCAGCTCGACGTTGACCAGTGCCACGATCCGGTCGGCCGCCCGGACCAGGCCGACGGAGTCGAGCAGCGCCTGCCCGCCGGCGCCGTCGACGACGGCGTCGACGCCGTGCGGCGCGACCGCCCGTACGCGCTCGACCAAGCCCTCGCCGTAGGAGACCGGAATCGCGCCCAGGTCGGCGAGGTAGTCGTGGTTGGGTTCGCTCGCCGTTCCGATCACCACCGCGCCCCAGGCTTTCGCGAGCTGTACGGCCACCGTTCCCACTCCACCGGCCGCGGCATGGATCAGGACGGTGTCGCCCGGATGGACATCGAGGATGGTCAGCGCGGTGTGGGCTGTCTGCCCGGAGGCCGACAGCGCGCCCGCCACCTCCCAGGGCATGCCCGGTGGCTTCGGCGCGATCGCGTCGGCGTCCACGAGCAGGTACTCCGCGAGCGCGTTGAGATACGTCCAGCCCAGCACGTCGTCGCCGGCTGTGAAGCCGTCCACCCCGGGGCCCACTTCGTGCACCGTCCCGGCGAACTCGTTCCCGATTCCCGACGGAAGTGTCAGTGCCAGTCCCGGCCAGCCCTGGCGGACTCTCGTGTCGAAGGGTTGTACACCACCGGCCCTGACCCGGACGAGGACCTTGCCCGCACGCACCTTCGGCCGTTCGAGCTCAACGACGCGGAGTACGTCCGGTGGCCCGTGTTCCGCGAAGACGACTGCTTTCACCCGGCACTTCCCTCCCGGCGTGAATGAATGATTCCGGCACACCGTAGAACCTCAACATCGGTCGAGGTCAACCGTCCTGTCCGGCGCGTCGACCTGACATCGAGCGAACGTCGAGCGCATGCTCGCCGCCCGCGTGACCCGCGACCTCGTCCGGATCGGGTTCCTGCTCGAACGCCGCCGGGCCCCGTACGGCAAGTGGCTGATGACCGCGTTCACGCGGTTGCCCCTCACGGACCAGGTCGGTCGGCACCTGCGCCACGCACTCCGTGCGGCGCAGTGGCGGGAACGTGAAGCGGCGCTGTGCGCCGCAGCCAGCGATCTTGCCGCCGCCACGAACCGGCTTGGTCTGGCCGAGCCGGTCGACCCCGCGCCGCGCCGATTTTTCGCAGCGAGCGAGCTGATCCAGAGCGCCGTTCTGCAGAAGCTCCTGGTGATCGGTGAGGCGGCCTGACCCAGAACCGACACGCCGACACATCAAAGGTCAACGTGGGCTGAGCGGCATTGGGTCAGGAGTAGGTGTCGCCGACTGCGGATTTCTGGACGAGCGAGTGCGGCGGTTGGAAGTGGTCGCCGTAGCGGTTCGCGAGTTCGCGGGCACGTACCACGAATCCGGGCAGGCCGCCTTCGTAGCCGTTGATGTACTGGATGACACCGCCGGTCCAGGTCGGGAACCCGATTCCGAGGAGTGAACCGATGTTCGCCTCGGACACGGAACGAAGCACGCCCTCGTCGAGGCAGCGAACCGCCTCCAGCGCCTCTGCGAACAGCATGCGCTCCTTCATGTCCTCCAACGATAGCTCCGTCCGCTTCACGGTGATCTGCTCGCGCAGCCCGGGCCAGAGGCGATCGCGCCGGCCGTCCACATACTCGTAGAAGCCGCCGCCGCCGGCGCGGCCGGATCGGCCGTGCTGGTCGAGCATGCGGTCGATGACCGCCTCCGAGCCATGCGTCTGCCACTGCCGTCCGGCTGCCAGCACCGCGGCCTTCGTCTCCTCGCGGATTCGGCGTGGCAGGGTGAGCGTGAGCTCGTCCAGCAGCTGCAACGGCGGGGCCGGATAGCCGGCCTGCACGCCGGCCTGTTCGATCGACGCCGGGTCGACTCCTTCCCCCACCATCGCGACGGCTTCCTGCAGGAACGCGATGATGACGCGGCTGGTGAAGAATCCTCGGCTGTCGTTGACGACGATCGGGGTCTTGCGAAGCTGCCGGACGACGTCGAGTGCCCGGGCGAGCGTCGCGTCACTGGTCTTCTCCCCGACGACGATCTCGACCAGCGGCATCTTCTCCACCGGCGAGAAGAAGTGCATGCCGATGAAGTCCTCCGGCCGCCGCACGGCCTGGGCGAGCTGGGTGATCGGCAGGGTGGAGGTGTTGGATGCCAGCAGTGCGTCCGGACTGACCACGGCCTCGGCCTCGCGGAAGACCTGGCCCTTGAGGCCCGGGCTTTCGAACACGGCCTCGATGACCAGATCGGCGTCGGCGAGATCGGCCACGTCCGCGGTGGGGTTGACCCGGGCCAGCAGGGCCGCGCCCGCCTCGGGCGTCATCGCCGCCCGTCCGATCGCCGCGGCGACGAGCCGTTCGGAGTACGCCCTACCCCGAGCGGCCGATTCCGCGGAGACGTCCTTGAGTACCACCTCCATACCGGCCTGCGCGCAGGAGTAGGCAATTCCGGCGCCCATCATCCCGGCGCCGAGCACGGCCGCTCTGCTCGCTCGGAACGTCGGATAGCCGGCTGGTCGGCTACCGCCGGAGCTGATGTACCGCATGTCGAAGAAGAACGCCTGGATCAGGTTCTTCGACACCTGTCCGGTGACAAGGTCGGCGAAGTAGCGGGACTCGATCGCGAAGGCCGTCTCGAGATCGGCCTGGGCGCCCTCGACCGCGGCCGCGAGAATGGCCCGGGGCGCCGGAAGGTTGACGTTGCGCAGCTGCCCGCGCAGCTTCGCCGGCAGCGCCGCGACGGTGGCCGTGAGGTCCGGGTCGGCGGGAGAGCCGCCCGGAATCGAGTAGCCGTCCTCGTCCCAGGGCTGCCGGGGATGCGGGTTGGCGCTGATCCACGCTTTCGCCGCCGGCAGCAACTCGTCGGCCGAACCGACCAGCTCGTGCACCAGACCCAGGCGGGCGGCCTCCACCGGGGCGTGCCGCTGCCCCGGGAGCAGCACGTTCGACAGGGCGTCCGTGATTCCGAGCAGCCAGACGGAGCGCACGACGCCGCCGCCGCCGGGCAGCAGCCCGAACGTGACCTCGGGCAGACCGATCCGCACGCCGGGGCCGTCGACGGCGATGCGATGGTGCGCCGCGAGGGCGAGTTCCAGGCCACCCCCGAGAGCCGCCCCGTTGATCGCCGCGACGACCGGGAGGCCGAGTGTCTCCAGGCGGCGAAGCTGGCGTTTCACCCTTGTCGAGAGGTCCATGACGGCCGGCCGATCCTCCGGTCCCACCCCGGCCAGATCGCGCAGGTCGCCACCGGCGAGGAACGTCTTCTTCGCCGACACCAGCACCACGCCCGTGATGGAGTCCGCCGCTTCCCTCAGCCGGTTGATCGTCGTGTCCAGTGCGTCGAGGAACCGTTCGTTCATGGTGTTGGCGGACTGCTCCGGGTCGTCCATCGTCAGGAGGACGACGCCATCAGCGTCCCGATCCCAGCGGATCACGGCGGGCGGATCGGTCATCTCGGTGTTCGCTCGCTTTCAGGTTGCGGGAGAAGCGCGGGGGGCGCATCGTCCGGGAGGCCGGCCGGCGCGGGTCGTCACCGGCCGGCCCAGACCACCGGGCCTGCGACGATGGAGTGGCTGGTCAGCGGCCGGCCGAGGATGGACTGGGCGGCGCGGGCGGCGTCGATCAGCGCCGGCAGATCGACGCCGGTCTCGACGCCCATCTCGTGCAGCATGCTGACCAGGTCCTCGGTGGCGATGTTGCCGGTGGCGCCGGCCGGCACCGGGCAGCCGCCAAGCTCACCGAAGCTGGACTCGAAACTGGTGCATCCCGCCTCCAGCGCGGCGTAGGCGTTGGCCAGCCCCTGTCCGCGGGTGTTGTGGAAGTGTGCGGTCACCTCCACGCCCGGCAGTCGGTCGAGTGCCGCCGCGAAGAACCGTCCGGAGTAGGCCGGGTTGGCCATGCCCGTCGTGTCACCGAAACCGACCTCGACCGCGCCTGCATCGACGAACCGCTCGGCCAGATCCAGCACGTGGTCCATCGGCACCACACCCTCATACGGGCAGCCGAAGGCGGTGGACACGACCGCACAGAAGCGCAGACCCTCGGCGACGATGCGCCCGCCCATCACCGCGACCTCCGCCATCGTCTGCTCGATCGTGCGGTTGATGTTCTTCTTGTTGTGCGTCTCGGAGGCGCTGACGAACAGGGTGACGGCGTCGAACAGCGCCTGCCCGGTGAACAGCTCCCGCTGCCGCAGCGCGTTGTCCAACCCCCGGCCGTTCGGCACCAGGACCATGCGTTCCGTGCCGGCCGGCAGGTCGACGCCGCGCAGGACCTCGACGCCGTCGGCGAGCTGCGGGATGAGGTCGGGCCGCACGAAGCTGGCCAGCTCGATGCGGGTCAGCCCGGCGCGCCCCAGCGCGTTGATCAGCGCGATCTTGTCCGCGGTGGGTACCGTCTCCGCCTCGTTCTGGAACCCGTCACGGGGGCCGACCTCGCGGATGCGGACACTGCGCCGCTCGTCTCCGGAGGCGGTGGGGTGGATCATGTCAGCTCCTTCCGGGTGATGTGGCCACGAGCCCTGCTGTGCTCATCGCGGGTTCGCCAGCTGGGCGCGGATGTCCTCGACGGCATCCGGGTTCTCCGCGCTCGACAGGTCTCCCGGATCGGTGCCGAGGATGGCGGCGCGGACCGCTCGGCGCAGGATCTTCGCCGACCGCGTCTTCGGTAGCGCGGCGACGCGGACCACGCGGCTCGGCGCGAAAGGCCTGCCGAGATCTTCGGCGACCCGCGCACGCAGCCGTCGCGACACCTCCTCCTCGAACCCGGCGCCCATTCGCGCCGCGTCGCCCGGGCGGGCCACCCAGAACGCCCAGATGGCCTCACCCCTGGCCGGGTCCGGCACGCCGACCACCGCGGACTCCGCCACTGCCGGGTCCGCGGCCAGCACCGACTCGATCTCCGCGGGGGCGACCCGCTTGCCTGCCACGTTCATGACGTCGTCCGACCGTCCGAGAACGAACCAGGCGCCCGACTCGTCGACGAGCGCGAAGTCGCCGTGGCGCCACATCCCGGGGAAGGTCGACCAGTACCCATCCAGGTAGCGGGCGTCGTCCCGCCACACCCCGCGGGTCATGGACGGCCACGGTTGGCGGCACACCAGTTCACCGACCGTCCCACGCAGTGGCTGCCCGGCATCATCGACCACGTCCACGTCCATCCCGAGGGCGGGGCCGCCCAGCGAACAACTGGCGATCTCCTCGACGGGATAGGGGCACAGGAAGGAGCCGCCCACCTCGGTTCCGCCGGAGAAGTTGATGACTGGGACCCGTCCCTCGAAGACCACACCGGCCAGCCACTCGTAGGACTCCGGATCCCACGGCTCACCGGTCGAGCCGAGGACGCGCACCGACGAGAGGTCCTCGGCGGGCCGGTCCGGGCCGGTCGCGCGCAGCGCGCGGATCAACGTCGGCGACACACCGAGCGTGGTCACCTGGTGTCGGCGCACCATCGACCACAGCCGGGTCGCGTCCGGCCGGTCCGGCGCGCCCTCGTACAGCAGCAGCGTCCCGCCGCAGGCGTGGGTACCGACGACCGACAGCGGGCCCATGATCCAGCCCATGTCGGTGATCCAGCAGAAGGTGCGTCCCGGTGCCAGATCAAAGCCGTAGGCGACCTCGCAGGCCGTCTTCACCAGGAATCCGGCGTGGGTGTGCACCGCGCCTTTCGGCCGGCCGGTCGTCCCGGAGGTATAGGCCAACAGCAGCACGTCCGACGAGCCGGTCGGCGCTACCACCGGGTCCGGCTCGCCGGCCAGCATCCGCCCCCACCCGACCACCTCGACGCCCACCGCCGGTTCGGCGGGTTCAGCGGGCTCGGCGGCTTCGGCGGCTTCGGCCCTGCTGGTCAGGTTGTCGACGACAACCATCAGACGCACGCTCGGGCACCGCGTCAGCGCGTCCTCGAGCTGGGCACGCATCGGGGTTGTCTGACCACGCCGGATCGTGCCGTCGGCGGTGATGACTGCCCTGACGTGGGCGTCCTGGAGCCGGGCGGCGATCGCCGTCGCCGCGAAACCGGAGAACAGGGGGACGACCATCGCCCCCAGACCGGCCGCGGCATAGAACGCCACCACCGCCTCCGGGACCATCGGCAGGTAGAGCGCCACGGCATCGCCGGCGCCGATCCCACGGGCCCGCAGTGCTCCACGCAGCCGGGAGACCTGATCGGCCAACTCGGCGAAGGTGAGCTCGCGCACCGCACCGCTCTCGTCCTCGTGAACCACGGCTCGTGCGTGCGGCGTCCGCGCCCCCCACCGGCCCAGGCAGGCGTCCACAATGTTGATCTCGCCGCCGGGGAACCACTCCGGGAACTCGATCCCGCGGGACAGGTCGACGACCCGCTCGTAGGACCGTCTGAACGTGATCTCCAGGTCGTCCACGACAGCCTGCCAGAACGCGTCGATGTCGGCGACCGAGATCGCCCGCAACTCGTCGGCCGTGGCCGCGCCGAGCCCACGCATGAGACGGGCGACGTTCGTGTGCTCCAGGTACTCGGGGCCAGGGCGCCAGGTGTAGGCCATGGTGGGCTCAGCTCCATGAGGAATCGCTGCCCAGGCGATGTCGCCGACAGGCAGCGTGCAGGTCCGTGAACCGGTTGTGGCCCTCTCCTGTGGGGCTCGTCCCAGAATGCCGACGCCGCCCGAACCCGCATACCCCTCGGAGGAAGGCACTCCCACACCCAGGGGAGGGAGATGTCTCTCCCCTCTCCCGTGAGCGGCCATAGAGTCCCTCGCGACAGGCCGGAATGGAACGGATCAGGGAGTCGTCTGTGACGGCGCAGCGAACAGTGGACGTGACGTGGCCGGAACCAGGCGTGGCGGTGGTGGTCCTCCGCCGGCCCGACCGCCTCAACGCGCTGACCCGGGAAATGCTCGCCGAGCTGCGGGCGGTCGCCGAGCAGCTGCGCGCGGACAGTTCGGTCAGTGTCGTGGTGCTCAGCGGAGACGGCCGTGCCTTCTGCTCCGGCTACGACCTCGGCGGTGCGGCGGAGTTCGCCGAGCTCGGTCCGGACGGCGCCCTCGCGCTGCAGGACCTGGGCAATCAGGCGCTGTTCGCGCTGTACTCGCTACCGCAGCCGATGATCGCGGCCGTCCGCGGTCCGGCGATCGGCGGCGGATTCAGCCTCGCCTTGGCCGCCGACATCCGGGTGGCTGCGTCTGATGCGCTGTTCCAGGCAGCCTTCGTCAGGATCGGGATGTCCGGCGCCGACCTGGGCGCGTCCTGGCTGCTTCCCAGGATCGTCGGGCGCGGCCTGGCCGGCGAGCTCCTGTATACCGCCCGCGCGGTGGATGCCACCGAGGCCGTGCGGATCGGACTGGCCAACCGCGTGGTGCCGGCCGAGTCGCTGCTCAGGCGGACACTCGACCTGGCCCGTGAGATCGTGGCTCACCCCAGGTCAGGGCTGGCGCTGACCAAGCGGGCGTTGCAGGCGAACACCGACGCGCCCTCGCTGTGGTCGGCGCTGGAGACCGAGGCCCGCGGTCAGGCCCTGTTGATGGGGCACCCGGAGACCAGCGCGGCCGTGGCACGCCTGCGCGACCGTCTCGCCTCCCGCCCGAAGTAAATCACCAGTAACCTAGTGGGTGATCGAAGTGGAGTCCGGGGCGTGGCCGGACCCGCTGGGAGCACGTGCAGGCAGGAGGAGCTCCCCGATGGCGACCCACGGCCGTGGGGCGGTCACCCGCACCTCTCGTCCGCGTGACCGCAGGGCGCAGATCCTGCTGGCCGCGAGCGGGCTGTTCTACAGGTCCGGCTATCCCAACGTGAGCACGGAGGAGATCGCCGCCTCGGTCGGGATCACCGCCGGGGCCCTCTACCGGCACTTCCGCAGCAAGGAGGAACTGCTCGCGCGGACCCTGTCGGAGAGCTTCGACCGGGCGGCGGTCGTCACCGGCCGTGGCGGCGCCGACCTCACGCAGGTGGTCGGCGACCTGGCCGCGATCTCGGCCCGGCGCCGCGAGCTGGGCGTGCTCTGGACCCGGGAGAGCCGCTATCTGAGCAGCGCGGTACGCGCGCCGATGAGGAAGCACTTCTTCCTCTTCCTCGACCGGCTCGTCGACGCGATCGCCGCCGACCGGCCGGAGGTGGGGCGCCGCCACGCGGAGGTGCTGGCCTGGTGCACGTTGGCGGTTCTGACCAGCCCGTCCTATCACGACGTCGCCATGTCCGAGGATGCGGCCGCGGCGCTGCTGACCGGCCTGGCCCTCGCGGTCTGTCGCACGCAGGTACCGACCGAGCGCGGACGGGACGCAGGGTCGGGCGGCGGCAGCGCACCAGGGCTGCCGCCCGGCAACCGCCGGGAGGCTCTGCTGGTGGCGGCGGCCCGGATGTTCGCCGAACGCGGGTATCAGGGCGTCACGACCGAGGAGATCGGTGCCGCCGTGGGAGTGAGCAGCGCCGCGCTGTACCGGCACTTCGCCACGAAGGCCGACCTGCTCGTCACCATCGTCACCCGGGCGACCACGGCGATGCAGCTGGCGATGTCGGGTTCCCTGGCCCGCGCCGGCACCCCCGAGGCCGGGCTCACCAACGCGGCCGGCGCCTACCTCGATTTCGTGATGTCCCATCCCGATCTGGTTACCGTGCTCGTCACCGAGTCCCCCAGCCTTCCCGAGGATCATCGTGGGCGGGTCCGCACCATCACGCAGACCTATGCGGGGGAATGGCTGCGCCTGCTGCGGGCGGTCCGGCCCGAGCTCGACCGGGCCACCGCGCTCTACCGGGTGCACGCCGTGCTCACGATGGTCAATGACGTAGCCCGGACAGCCCCGCTGCGTGAGGTGACCGGCCTGGTGGGCCTGGTCCACACCGCATGTATGGGCATACTGGACGATTCAGCCTTGATGCCTTGACCGGCATGACGCAGATCACTACGCTCCCCACAAGTAAATGGAGCTACACATAATCGGTCGGCGGGGAGCGGCCGTCGGTGGCCCGTGGAGCGAGAGAAGGGCGGACGCGTGGCGCCGGATCCGACCGCGGTTGAGGAGCCGATCGACGAGCGTCATCGGCGGCTGTTGGCGAAGTTGCGGATGTCTGCCCAGGCCGCCGGCCTCGCCCCCGGCATCGAGGCCGGCCTTCCGCTTCAGGACTGCGAGGGCCGCACGAATCCCGAGTCGCTGGCGGGCCTCGGGGCCACGGCCGCGGAGTTGCATGACCACCTGCTCCGCGCGCAGGCCGCGACGCAGGCGCGCGTCCGCGACGAACTCATGGCGCTGCGCGACGCTGGCAGCGCGTCCGAGATGCTCGCCGCGGCACCGCGTGCACTGTGCGTCGCCGGGGGCTTCGATCGGGCGCTGGTCTCCGCCGTCCGGGGCTCGACCTGGCTACCCATCGCGCTGCATGTCGAACACGGCGCGCAGGACCCGGTCAACATCGCCCTGGGCGAGTTCCTGCGCGACCGGGTGATCCCGCTGACCTCGGCGATGCCGGAGGCTGAGCTGCTGCGCCGGCGGGTGCCCGCGCTGGTGCTCGATGCCCAGGCCGAACCGCGCCTGTACCGGCCGTTGATGGAGGTGTCCGCCACCCGGGAGTACGTGGTGGCCGCCGTGCAGGCCGGCGACGCGGTGCTGGGGTATCTGCACGCCGACCGGCACGCCAGCCGGCGGCCGCTCACCACGGCGGACCGGGAACTGGTGCAGACCTTCGCCGACGGGCTCGGGCTCGTCATCGAGCGGGCGGTCGCGCTGAAGCGGCTGACGCTCCAGCGGGAACAGATCGCGGCGACGTTCTCGGCCCTGCACACCACCGGCGCGGGGCTTGCGGCGTCGCCGCGCCTGGAGGACGCCATAGCGCCGCCTACCGGCGCCGGCAGGCCCTCGCGTCCCGCCGAGCGCGGCGGCGCCGCGGCGCTGGACGGGATCGCCGCGCTGGACGTTCCCCCGGCGCTGCCGCGGCCCTTTGACGGTCTCACCCCTCGCGAGCACGATGTCCTTCGGCTGCTGGCGAAAGGCGCGACGAATGCCGAAATCGCGAATCGACTGACGGTGTCGGAGACGACGGTGAAATCCCACGTAAAACATATCCTGCGCAAACTGCGCGCGGCGAACCGAGCCGAAGCGATCGTGCGCTATCTTGGTCTCCTTCGCAACCAGGCCCGGTCCTTATGACGGCGGAACCAGGACGGCGCACCGCCCGCACCGTTTTCCCGGCCGCCGCCGCGCAACGGAGCTGGCGACAGCGGGAAGTCGCCCTGGCGGCCCGAATCGATTCCGTGCGCGCGGCGGTTCATGAAGCACTGGGCGAACCACCGCCGGTCCACGGAACGCGAGAGCGTGCCATTCCCGCGTCCGGGGAGCGGATGTGGAGCACGGCCTGGTTGATGGTCACGGAACTGGCCGAGGAATGTGTGGACCGCCTGCGCGTCCGCGGTGACCCCGACGCCCCCGGTGCGCGGCGCCTCTGCGAGCTTGTCGTCGATCTCCACGAGCTTGGTGTCGAGCTGTGCGGCTACGAGGTGGAGCGCCGGGCCCGACGGCTGTCCGACTGTGCGACCGGGTTGCGCCGCCTGCGTGACCTGTCGGGCTCGGCCGACCTCGTCGACCACGCGTGCCAGGAGCTCGTCGGCCGATGCGGATTCGGGCGTGCGGTGCTCTCCCGGGTGGAACAGGACGTCTGGCGGCCCTGGACCGCCTGTTTCAGCGACGACCAGGAGTTCCAGTCGTGGTTCGCCGGGTGGATCGGCCGGCCCGTTCCGCTGGACGCCCAGGCGCCGGAGACCCTGCTGCTCACCGGACATCGTCCCGCCCTGGTCCATGACACCGAGCACGCGGCGGTCCATCGGCCCATCATCATCGAGTCGGGGCGATCCTCCTCCTACGTGGTGGCCCCCGTCATGCGCGGGATGGAGGTGGTCGGCCTGCTGCACGCCGACCACTTCCCCTCACCGAAGCGGGTGGACGACTTCGACCGGGAGGTGCTCTGGTCGTTCGCCGCCGGATTTGGTCACGTGTTCGAACGCGTCGCGCTGATGGAACGTCTGCGCGCCCACCGGGACCTGGTACGCGGCATCCTGTCGCTCACCGTGCGTTCGATGGACGAGATCTGCGAGGCGGGGATAGACATCCTGCCCGAGGCCTCCGTCGGCGCGGTGGCCGAGGGAGCCCGCGTCGACCCGAGCAGTATCACCCTGCCCGTGTCCCGGGTGGTGGGAAAGCTGACTGTCCGTGAGGCGGAGGTCTTCGAACTGCTGGTCGCCGGCGCGACGAACAGTGCGATCGCCGAGACTCTGATCATCACAGAGGAGACGGTGAAGTCCCATGTGAAGCACATCCTGCGCAAGCTCGGCGTCGCGAACCGGTCGCAGGCGATCGCGGCCAGTTTCGGCGCTCCCCGCCCGCCCGTCGCGGGCAGGCAGGCCCGTGCCTCGGCGTCGCCGCCCGCAGGACAGGGCCGGCCGGGGACGTCCGGGCGGTGGAATGCTCGTCAGTCGATCTGACCGGCATTCCCCGCCGAACCGAGGCCCCGCACCTGGCTACGGGGCGCCGAGCAGGCCCAGCTCGCTGCGGCCCAGCAGGTCGTATGCCTGGTCGGTGGTCAGAGGATGGAAGGGCCCGCCGCGCGCATCTCGGTAGAGGCGCTCCAGCACGTGACCGCGGCGGAACGAGGAGCCGCCGACGAGACGCAATGCCGTGTCGGTGACGCGGATCGCGGTCTCGGTCGTGGTGACCTTGGCGACGTCGAGGAACGCCGTCCGCGCCAGCGGGTTCCACTGGCCATCACGTCCGTCGATGAGGATGCGGGCTGTCGCCTCCAGCGTCCGGATGGCGGCCTCGGTCTCGAGACACATGCGGCCGAGTCCGTGCTGGATGTAGCCGACGCCCTTGAGCGCGACGTCGGAACCCTCCATCGTCGCACCGAGCGTCTTCTTCTTGAGGATCTCCCTGGTTTCGAGG
This sequence comes from Frankia sp. RB5, assembly GCF_059816245.1. NCBI lineage: Bacteria > Bacillati > Actinomycetota > Actinomycetes > Frankiales > Frankiaceae > Frankia > Frankia sp. RB5. The sequence goes on along the minus strand of NZ_JCBATA010000005.1, from coordinate 94,863 downwards.
TACGCCTTCTCGGCCAGCCCGCAGTAGACGCCCGCGAAGCTCATCGACGCCCATTCGAACTCGCCGAACAGTCCCTGGCGAAAGTTCCCGCCGTGGGACGCGGCCGGTGCGGGAACCTTGTCGAAGACGATGGTGTGCGTGCCCGTCGCGCGCATGCCCAACGTGTCCCAGGTCTCGATGATGCTGATTCCCGGGCTGTCCATGGGCAGGACGAACACGGCCTCGCGTGAGGCGTGCTCCTGGAAGTCGGTCGGCAGCGCGCCGTCGGGCTCGGTGATCGTCGCGTTGAAGGCGACGATGTCCGCACCCAGGCACAGTGTGGCCCACGTCTTCTTGCCCGAGATATGCCAGCCACCGTTTCCATCGGGCACCGCGATCGTGTCCGCGAGCCCGGACAGACCAGCCCGGTCCTCGCTGAACGGTCCACAGACGATCTTTTGTTCCTCGACGAGCTGCCCAAAGACCCGTGCGCGGGTCGGCTCGTCAAGCAGGCCGCGGAAGATACCCACCATCGTCTGGTGCATGTTGAAGGCCAGGGCGATGGCCGGGTCACCCTTCGCGAGCTCGCGGGAGACGAGCGCGGTGGTCCAGATGTCGGCTCCGAGACCCCCGTACTTCTTCGGCACGGCGAGCGGAACCAGCCCGCTCTCCTTGTACCGGGCAACGAGTTCGACGGGGAATCGGTTCTCCGCGTCGGCGGCCGGCCCGATCTCGGCGAACTCCTTCGCCAGCGACCTGGCGGCGTTCAACACCTCGGCCTGCTCGTCCGGGGTCATCTCCACATCGTGCTTTCCCATGTGCCGGATCACTCCTCGCCGTCTGGTCCGCGTCGGCTGCGGAAACGAAGCGTATTCGAGTCGAATCCGCACGGGATCTCCCCACAGGAGAGGTTTCGCCCTTCGACAGGGTGACGGTGGTGGGCCCGCGGCACGGCGGTCGGCCTGGGCCCCTCCCTGAGCAGGTGTCCGCGCGTTTCCCCCCAAAGGGAGGTGTTTTTGACCCCGAGGGGTGACGCGTCCGAGGTGGCGGCGATCTACGGTTCGGGGACAGGCCGGGCGGCCCGTCGCGGCTTTCACCGCCCAGCGGGGAGGAGAACCTGCATGTCCTCGTACCGATTCGCCGTACTCTGGTTGAAGGCCTTCCGGGAGAGCGCGGAGAAGGTCTGCGCTCTCTACGCCGACGACTTTCTCTTCGAGGATCTGATCCTGGATCAGTCCATCACCGACAAGGCGGAGCTGCATCGGGTCTTCGCTCCCTATGCGAACGCCGACCGGACCAACGGGATCGGCATCAACTGCTTCCGTATCGACGAGTACATCGGCGATTCCCGCAGCGGCATCATCCGGTGGACCTGGGAGCCCGACGGAGCCGCCGCGTTCCTCGGCGTCCCGACCGGCGGGAAGCCCTTCAGCACCTCCGGTCAGACCTTTCACGTCTACGACCCGGACGGGCGCATCCGGCGCGAGTCAACCTACTGGGACGCGGTCGCCCCGCTCGCCGCGATCGGCCTGCCGCTGTCCGTTCACGGCGGAGTCGCCGGGCCGCCGGCCCTCGCGGCTGCCGCGAGCAGTGGCTGAACCTCGCGTCGGTGTCCCGCCCCGCACGACGGCGGCCGTCGCGCGCGGGGGCGCCCGCGACCACGATCCGCCCGAACATGTCCCCATTTGCCGACCGTCTCAGGAACACCGGACGAACGCGGCCCGCGCCGACCAGATCCGACCAGGGAGCAGCACGCCGATGAGCAGAGGAACGGACCACGCCGAGCGGTGGACGAGGGCAATCACCAGCGACACCGAGGCGGCCCTCGCGCTGTACGCCGCAGACGTCCTCTACGACGACCGGCGCGCCCAGGACCACGTGTACGACACCGCGACCACCGTCGCCGAACTACGCGAGCGGCTCGTCATCTTCGCCAACCCCGACCCCACCAACGGCCTGGGAATTCACCACTTCGACATCCTCGACGCGATCGAGACCACCGGCGCCGCGGGGGCCTTCGCCGTGACGATCCTGTGGCGCTGGACGGGGGAGGGCCTCGCCAGCTTCCGGGGGGTACCGGCCGGCGGCCAGACGCTGAGTACACGGGGCCAGACGTGGCACCAGTTCGACGCCGACGGGCTCATCGACCGTGAGCTGACCAACTGGAATGACGTCCCGGTGCTCCAGCAGCTCCACCTGCAGGTTCTCACCCCCCACTACTGGGCCGCCGACTTCGACCCCAGCGCCGCGAGCTGACCCGACTGACCCGACTGACCCGGCTCCACCCGGCTGACCTGGCCGGAGCGGCCGGCGGACCACCTGCCCGGACGGAGGGTGAACGGATGTGGGGCACTCTGCCCGAAGTCTTCGATCGAGCCTGCCTGCACCACGCCGACTCGACGGCGATCGTCGACGGCGAGTGGCGGCTGACCTACCGGCAGATGCGCCAACAGGCGAACCAGGTGGCGAACGGCCTGGTGGCGCTCGGTGTCGGCAAGGGGGAGCGGGTCGGCCTGCTCCTGCCGAACGTCGCCGAGTTCATCCCGACGCAGTATGGCATCTGGAAGGCAGGCGCGGTGCTCGTGCAGATGCCCGCGCGCGCCAGCGCGTCGGTGCACCACGCCAACCTGCGCCAGGCCGCCGCGACCACGCTGATCTACCACTCCCAGTTCGATCAGGTCATCGCCGATCTGCTCGACAACGAGCCGATCGGGATCAGGCACCTCGTGCGACTGCGGCCCCCGGGCGCGGACGCGACGACTTCCGGCCCCTCCAGCGCCGCGGGCACGGCGGGTGCCCTGATCGCCGCCGGTCGCGACTACCAGTGCTTCTTCGGTGCGCAGCCCGGCGACACCGCGCCGGAGGTGCCGCTCGACGAGCACGACGAGGCCTACGTTCTGTTCACCTCCGGCAGCACCGGGGAGCCCAAGGGGGTCATCAACTCCCATTTCACCTGGGCGCACTACAGCATCACCGCGGGGCTGGAGATCGGCGACATCCGCCCGGGTGAGATCTTCGCGCACGGCGCGCCGCTGACCCACTTCACGCAGATCTTCGTCATGCCGACGTTCCTGCGTGGCGGGACCAACGTGATGCTTCCCGGGCTCGATGTCGACAGGCTGCTGGCGACCATCGAACGCGAGAAGGTCACCGCCACGGCGGTCGTTCCGACCATCGTCTACCTGCTGCTGGACCATCCAGGCCGGGCCGCGTTCGACCTGTCGTCGCTACGGACGATGATCTACGCCGGTGCTCCGATCTCGCCGGAGCGGCTCCGGGAGGCGCTGGACGCGTTCGGGCCGATCTTCGTCCAGGCCTACGCCGGCACCGAGCCGGGCTACGTCTCCTGCCTGCGCAAGGAGGAGCACGTGCCGGCCGACCGCGCGGACGGCGCCCGGCTGGCCTCCGCTGGGCGACCGCTGCCCTTCGTTCGGGTAAGCATCCAGGACGACACGGACAAGCAGCTCCCGACCGGCGAGGTCGGGGAGATCTGCTCCCGCCAGCTCGGTCAGATGATCGGCTATCTGGACTCCTCCCGAGACGCCGAGACGCTGCGCGACGGCTGGGTGCACACCGGCGACGTCGGCTTTCTGGATGCGGACGGGTTCCTGCACCTGGTCGACCGCAAGAAGGACCTGATCGTCAGTGGCGGGTTCAACGTCTTCCCCCGACAGGTGGAGGACGTGCTGGCGACCCATCCGGCGGTGGCCCAGGCGGCGGTCATCGGAGTACCCCACCCGAAGTGGGGCGAGGCGGTGCACGCCGTGGTCGTGCTTCGTGGCGGCCGGCAGGCCGAGACGGCCGAGCTGATCGACCACGTCCGGCGTCAGCTCGGCGGTGTGCCCGCGCCGAAGACTGTCGAGCTGGTCGACGCGCTGCCGGTGAACCCGGCGGGCAAGGTCGACAAGAAGTCGCTGCGGTCGCCGTTCTGGGTGGGCCGCGCCCGGCGGATCAGCTGACGATCCCGCGGTCGCCGCCGCGGTCGGAGCCGCGGCCCACACGGAAGAACCCGGAAAGAAAAGAGCAGAGGCGGAAGAGAAGAATGACGACAGATTCGCGCCCGTACGTGGACGAGGCCTGCTTCCGTGACGTCGTGTCGCGTTTCGCGAGTGGAATCGTCGTCGTCACGGCCCAGGTCGACGGTCGGCCGGTGGGTCTGACCTGCCAGTCGTTCACGTCGCTGTCCCTCGTTCCGCCGATGGTGCTGTTCTGCCCGTCGAAGACCTCCACGTCGTGGCCGATGGTGGCGGCGGCCGAGGCGATCTGCATCAACATCCTGAGTGAGGGACAGGACCAGGTCAGCAACGGTTTCGCTCGCAGCGGCGCCAACAAGTTCGCCGGTGTCGACTGGTCCCTGCTCGCCAACGGAGCCCCTGCGCTGCACGAGGCCGCCGCACACCTGGGCGCCCGGGTCGCCGAGACCTATGACGGCGGCGACCACCATATCGTCACCTGCCACGTGGAGTTCCTGCGGGCTCGGGACGAGCGGGATCCGCTGCTGTACTACCGCAGCCGTTACCGGCGTCTGCATGCGGCCGAGTAGGCCGACCGAAAGCGACGGGAAAGCCATTACCGATCAGGACCGGCGTCGACGAAGGGGACATCATGTCCGTTCCGCACTACCGTTTCCATATCGCCGGGGAATGGGTCGACTCGTCGCGGCGACGCGAGATCCGCAACCCCGCCACCGGTGAGCTGGTCGCCACCGTGGCCATGGGAACCACCGAGAACGTCGACCAGGCCGTGGCCGCCGCGAAGGCCGCGCACGAGGCCGGCGAGTGGCGGCGCACCCCACCGGAGAAGAGAGCGGCCTTACTGCACGCCGTCGCGGACCGTGTTGAGGGGCGAGCGCAGGAACTGGCGATCCTGCAGACCCGGGAGAACGGCGCGACCATCCGCGTCACCTCGGCATTGCACCTCGGCCTGTCGCTCGGCCACCTGCGCTACCTCGCCGATCTGGCGCGGACCTACCGGTTCGAACGGCCTGGGCCCGCGATCGGCCCGATCCCGGCCGAGGGCGTGCTGCGGCGTGAGCCGCTGGGCGTGGTCGCCGCGATCGTGCCGTGGAACATCCCGCTGCTGGTGACGGTGTGGAAGGTCGCCCCGGCGCTCGCCGCGGGCAACACGGTGGTACTCAAGCCGGACGAGCAGGCCCCTCTGATCGCCCTCGAGCTGGCGCGGGAGTTCGAGGCGGCCGGGCTGCCGCCGGGGGTGCTCAACGTGGTGACCGGCGACGGCGACCCGGTCGGTGCGCATCTGTGCTGCCACCCCGACGTCCGCAAGGTGGCGTTCACCGGCTCGACCGAGGTCGGCAGGTCCATTCTCGCCGCGTCCGCCGACACGGTGAAGCGGGTGACACTCGAACTCGGCGGCAAGGGACCCAACATCATCCTGGCGGACGCCGACCTCGACCTCGCGGTCGACGGCGCGCTGTTCGCGGCGCTCGCCAACAACGGCCAGGCCTGCGAGGCGGGGACTCGGCTACTGGTGCCGAGCGCGTTGCAGGACGAGATCGTGCGGCGCCTCGTCGCGCGCGCCGCCACGCTGCGCCTCGGTGACCCGCTTGATCCGGCCACCGACGTCGGCCCCGTCATCAGCGAGCGTCAGCGTGACCGCATCGTGGGCTATCTGGAATCGGCACGTGCGGACGGGGCGACGATCGCGTGCGGCGGAGGCGTACCGAGCGGCCCGCCCTTCCGCAGCGGTCACTGGGTCGAGCCGACGGTGGTCACCGGCGTGTCCCACCAGTCCGCGATCGCGCGGGAGGAGGTTTTCGGTCCCGTGCTGACCGTGCTGCCCTACGAGTCGACGGAGCAGGCCGTGGCGATCGCGAACGACAGCGACTACGGGCTGTCCGCCGGGGTCTGGAGCCGCGACGAGGAACGCGCCCTCGACATCGCCCGTCAGCTCGAGGCCGGGATGGTCTACGTCAACGACTGGCACGTGATCCCCCCGGCGTACCCGTTCGGCGGCTTCAAACAGAGCGGGCTCGGTCGTGAGGGCGGCCCGGACGCACTCGACGAGTACACCGAGGCCAAGTTCATCTCCCTCGACCGGTCCGGCGGACTGGAGAACCGCGCCGCGTTCGCGCTCGTGCTCGGCACTCCACCGACCGGTGGGGCCTGAGTGCACCTGCGGACGAGCGTCCCAGCATCGGGTGACGGGAGACGACATGGATTTCGGCGAGAGCACGGAGCTCGCCGCGCTGCGCGAGGCGGTCGCGGCCATCATGAAGCCCTACGGCGGCACGTACTACACGCGGCGGGCGTCGGCTGGTCAGCCCACGGACGAGGCGTGGGGCGCCCTCGCCGCGGCTGGGTTCCTCGGCGTCAACCTGCCCGAGGAACACGGCGGCGGCGGCGGGGGGATCGTCGAGCTCGCGGCGGTGTGTGAGGAGGCGGCGGCAGCCGGATGCCCGCTGTTGTTGCTGCTTGTGTCGGCCGCGATCTCGGGCGAGGTGATCTCCCGGTTCGGTGATGACGACCAGCGGCGCCGGTGGCTGCCCGGGCTCGCCGACGGCAGCCACAAGATCGCCTTCGCGATCACGGAACCGGACGCCGGTTCGAACACCCACCGGCTCGCGACCCGCGCGGTGCGTGACGGGTCCGACTGGATCGTCGATGGACAGAAGTACTACATCTCCGGTTTCGACGAGGCCGCGGCGGTCCTCGTCGTGGCCCGCACCGGCCACGGTGGGGGCAGCCGTCACGGCGGCAGTCCTCCCGGCGGTGGCAGCCCTCCCGGCGGCGCCGGCGGGCCGGCGGGGGCGGCCGCCGACCGGCCCCGGCTGTCGCTGTTCCTGGTGCCCACAGACGCGCGCGGACTCGTCGCGCATCCGCTGCCGGTGTCGGCCGGGCTGCCGGAGAAACAGTTCACCCTGTTCTTCGACGGTGTGCGGGTGCCGGCCGACGCCCTGATCGGCGAGGAGGGCGATGGTTTCCGGCAGGTCTTCCACGGGCTCAATCCGGAGCGCATCACCGGCGCGGCGCTGTGCGTGGGCATCGGTCGCAACGCGCTGCGGCGGGCGGCGGAGTACGCCTCGTCGCGGCGGGTCTGGGACACGCCCATCGGCGCGCACCAGGGCGTGTCGCATCCGCTCGCCGCCGCGCGGATCGAGGTCGCGCTCGCCGGGCTGATGACCCAGAAGGCCGCCTGGCAGCACGACCACGGTGTCGCGGCCGCCGAGGCGTCCAACATGGCCAAATACGCCGCCGCCGAGGCGGCGGTGGGCGCCGTCAACCAGGCCATCCAGACCCACGGTGGCAACGGCATGGCCACCGAGTTCGGCCTGGTGCCGCTGTGGGGGCTGGCCCGGCTGCTGCGCATCGCGCCGGTCAGCCGGGAGATGATCCTCAACTACGTCGCCCAGCACAGCCTCGGACTTCCCCGGTCGTACTGATGAGGACGGCGGACATGGACCACCCGACGACCGGCCCGCACCCGGCGCGCATCGGCGCCGCCGGGCCGACCGACCAGCATCTCTGGCACGCGCGCGTAGCGGAGGCCTCGGTGCTGACCTCGCGCCTGGACACCCGCGCGGAGCAGTACCGCGCGAACCGTCGTGCCCAGACGGCGAACCTGGCCCAGCTCGACGCCCAGCTCGCGATCGCGCTCGGCGGCGGCGGCGCGCGCTACCGGGAGCGCCACCATGCTCGCGGCCGGCTGCTGGTGCGGGAACGCATCGAGCTGCTGGTCGACCAGGACGCGCCCTTTCTCGAACTGTCCTCGCTGGCCGCGTGGGGCAGCGAGTTCACCGTGGGTGGCAGTGTGGTCACCGGCGTCGGTCAGGTGGCTGGCGTCGAGGTGGTGATCATTGCCCATGACCCGACGGTGCGCGGCGGCACGATGAACCCCTTCTCGCTGCGCAAGACCCTGCGGGCCCTGGAGATCGCCCGGCGCAACCGGCTGCCGGTCATCAACCTGGTCGAGTCGGGCGGCGCGGACCTCCCCAGCCAGGCGGATCTCTTCGTGCAGGCCGGCAGGATCTTCCATGACCTCTCCGAGCTGTCCGCCCAGGGCGTGCCGACGATCGCGCTGGTGTTCGGCAACGCCACCGCCGGCGGCGCCTACGTCCCGGGCATGTGCGACTACGCGGTGCTGGTGGACGGCCAGGCCAAGGTGTTCCTCGGCGGGCCGCCGCTGGTGCGGATGGCGACCGGAGAGGACGCCGACGCGGAGCGGCTCGGAGGCGCCGCCATGCACGCGCGGGTCTCGGGCCTGGCCGATCACTTCGCCCGCGACGAGCGTGACGCGCTGCGCATCGGCCGTCGCATCGTCTCCGAGCTGAACTGGCGCAAGGCGGGACCCGGGCCGAGCCTGCCGGTCGAGCCGCCCCGCTACGACCCGGACGAGCTGCTCGGCATCGCTCCGGCGGACTTCCGGGTCCCGTTCGATCCCCGCGAGGTGCTGGCCCGCGTCGTCGACGGATCCCGGTTCGGGGAGTACAAGCCCGACTACGGAACCAGCCTGCTGACCGGTTGGGCGGCCGTGCACGGCTTCCCGGTAGGCGTGCTGGCCAATGTCAACGGCGTGCTGTTCAGCGAGGAGGCCCGCAAGGCCGCCGAGTTCATCCAGCTGGCGAACCAGGTGGACACCCCGCTGCTGTTCCTGCAGAACACCACCGGCTACATGGTCGGCACCGCGTTCGAGCAGGGCGGCATCATCAAGGACGGCGCAAAGATGATCAATGCTGTCACGAACAGCACGGTGCCGCATGTGACGATCAACATGGCGGCCTCGTTCGGTGCCGGCAACTACGGGATGTCCGGCCGCGCCTACGACCCGCGCTTCATGTTCTCCTGGGTCGGCGCGCGCTGCGCGGTCATGGGCGCCGCCCAGCTCGCCGGCGTGCTGTCGATCGTCGGGCGGGCCGGGGCCGAGGCCGCCGGCCGCCCGTTCGACGAGGCCGCCGACGCCGCCCGCCGGGAGGCGATCGAGCGCCAGATCGACGCGGAGTCACACGCGTTCGCGATGAGCGGCCGCGTCTACGACGACGGCGTCCTCGACCCCCGGGACACCCGCACGGTGCTCGCGATCGCGCTGTCCGCCGCGCACTGCGCACCTGTCGAGGGACGCCGTGGCTACGGCGTCTTCCGGATGTGAGCCGACCTATGACCACGATCAGGAAACTGCTGGTGGCGAACCGCGGGGAGATCGTCTCCCGGGTCTTTCGCACCGCCCGTGAGCTGGATGTCGCGACGGTCGCGGTGTACTCCGACCCGGACGCCGAGGCGCCCTTCGTGGCCGAGGCCGACGAGGCGGTGCGCCTGCCCGGAGCGACGCCGGCCGAGACCTACCTGCGGGCCGACCTGGTGATCGACGCCGCGCGACGGACCGGCGCCGACGCCGTGCATCCCGGCTACGGCTTCCTGTCCGAGAACGCCGCCTTCGCCCGGCAGTGCCGCCAGGCCGGGATCGTCTTTGTCGGACCGCCGCCCGAAGCGGTCGAGGCGATGGGATCCAAGACCACCGCGAAGAAGATCATGGCCGAGGCCGGGGTGCCGGTGCTTCCCGGCCTGCTGGTGGACGCCGAGCTGCGCGCCGACGACGCCCGGCTGAGCGCCGCGGCCACAGCGCTGGGCTTCCCCGTACTGGTGAAGGCCGTCTATGGCGGCGGCGGCCGGGGGATGCGCATCGTCACCGGCCCGGACGAGCTGGCCGGCACGGTCGCCAGCGCCTGCCGGGAGGCCGAGTCCGCCTTCGGTGACGGTGCCGTGTTCCTGGAGCGCTACGTCGAACGGCCCCGCCACGTCGAGGTCCAGATCTTCGCCGACACTCAGGGCGAGGTGGTGCACCTGTTCGAGCGGGAGTGCTCGGTTCAGCGGCGCTACCAGAAGATCATCGAGGAGGCGCCGTCCCCGGCGGTCGACGACGGCCTGCGGGCGAGGCTGGGTGCCGCGGCCGTGACGGCGGCACGGGCCGTCGACTACGTCGGCGCCGGAACCGTCGAGTTCGTCCTGGACCAGGCCGGCGACTTCTACTTCCTGGAGATGAACACGCGCCTGCAGGTCGAGCATCCGGTCACGGAGATGATCACGGGGTTGGACCTGGTCCGCGCCCAGATCCAGGTCGCTGAGGGGGCGCCGCTGCCGGCGGAGCTACGCGCCGCGCACATCGGCGGGCACGCCGTCGAGGCCCGGCTCTACGCCGAGGATCCAGCTGCCGGCTTCCTGCCGTCGGCCGGCACGCTCGTCCGATTCGACGTGCCTGATCTGCCGGGGGTCCGGGTCGACACCGGCGTGCGGGCCGGGACGCCCGTCCAGGTGTATTACGATCCGATGCTCGCGAAGGTGATCGCCCATGGCCCCACCCGCGAGCTCGCCGTGCGCCGCCTCGCCGCCGCCCTGGCCCGCAGCCACGTCGACGGCCTGGCGACCAACCGGGACCTGCTGGTCGCGATTCTGCGCGAGGAGCAGTTCCTGGCCGGCGAGATCGACACCGGCTACCTGGACCGGCATGACCCGGCCAAGCTCGGCGCGCCGCCCGCGGACGAGGACCGCACGGTGGCGCACCTGGCGGCGGTGGTCCTGGCCGAGGCCGAGACGAGGCGTGCCCGCCGCGCGCTGCTGCCGACGCTTCCCTCCGGCTGGCGCAACGTCGGGAGCAGCCCACAACTGGTCACGGTCGAGGTGGCCGGCACGACGCTCGAGATCGGCTATCGCCACGTCCACCACCGACCCCCAGAGGCCGACAGCGCCGCGCACAGGGCGGCCGACGGCTTCGACGTGTGGGTGGACGGCCGGCGGGCCCGGGTCGCGCTGCATCGGGTGGCGGCGAGGGCGGATGGGTCCACGACCGTCGACCTCACGGTAGCCGGTGTCCGTTGTGTGCTGCTGGTGGCCCGGGACGGCCCGGTCGCCCACGTCCATGGCCGCGGCGGCACGACGGTCGCGCGGATCCTGCCTCGGTTCGTCGAGCCCGGCGCGGTCGTCGAGCCCGGCTCGTTGGTGGCGCCGATGCCGGGCACCGTCGTGCGGGTAGCGGTCGAGGTCGGCGAGCGCGTGTCGGCCGGCGATGCCGTGCTCGTCCTGGAGGCGATGAAGATGGAGCACACCGTGACCGCCCCCGGCCCGGGGGTCGTGCGGGAACTGGCGGCGACTGTCGGGAGCGTCGTGGACGGCGGCCGGGTGCTCGCCGTCCTCGAACCCGACCCGGAACCGACGCAACGCGCCCCGGCATCGACGCCCGGGGTGACCCGGTGAGCGGCGACCCGGTGACCACCGCTCGAGAGGGCGCGCTGGTGCGCTACGAGGTGAGCCCGAGTGGCGTCGCGACGGTGACTCTCGACGACCCGGCGACCCGCAACGCGCTGCGCGACCCGCTACTCGACGACCTGCTGGCCCGCCTGGAGCACGCCCGGGCCGACCCCGCCGTCCGGGTCGTCGTGCTCGCGTCGGCGGATGATCGGGTCTTCTCCAGCGGCGGCGACCTGAAGTCGTTCGCGAGCGACACGCCCCTGATCGAGAAGTACGCGGGCATCGACCGCTTCCCCCGGCTGTTCCGGCTGCTCGGCGGGCTGGGCAAGCCGACCATCTGCGCGGCGAGCGGCGATGTGCTCGCGGGCGCGTTCGGACTGGCGCTTGCCTGTGATCTGGTGGTCGCTCGCGAGGACACACGGTTCGGCTGCCCGGAGATCAAGGTGGGCGTGTTTCCCTTCATGATCTCGGCCCTCCTCTACCGCAGCGTACCGCGGGCGGTGGCGAACGAACTGATGATGACCGGCCGGATGATCTCCGCGGTGCAGGCCGCCGAGCTGCACATCGTGAACGCGGTGGTGCCCGCCGCCGACTTCGACGAGGAGGTCGGCCGATGGGCCGGCCTCGTCGCATCCCGTTCGCCGCTGCTGATGCGGATGGGAAAGCAGGCCCTGGACGCCACCCGCGACCTTCCGCTCGACGCCGCCCTGGACTATCTGCGGGCACAGCTGGCCCTGGCGTTCGGTACCGAGGACCTCCGCGAGGGAGTCTCCGCGTTCCGGGACAAACGGGAACCTCGCTGGACGGGGCGGTGACAGCGCACTCGTCATCCCGCGATCCGCTGGTCCACGGCCGCCGGAAACATGTGAGTGCGTGCTAATTCCTCAGCTGGGCGTACATGGCTTCCAGGTCGGCGGACAGCTGCGACTTGACCCATCGGGTGGTGTCGTCGGCCAGCACCTCGTGCGCCCCCGCCTCGATGCCGTCGAGCGCGGCCACGGCGACGTCGCGGGGGTCGGACTTGGGCGCGTCGATACTCGACGTCATGTCGGTGTCAACGTAGGCCACGTGAAGCCCGGTCACCGCGATGCCGCGCGGCCGCAGCTCCAGGCGCAGAGAGTTGGTCTGCGACCACAGCGCGGCCTTGGAGGCGCTGTAGGGCGTGCCGTTGGCCAGCCAGGACAGGACGGAGTGGACGTTGAGGATGTGACCTCCGCCGTTGCGCTCGATGATCGGCGCGAAGACCCGGGTGATCAGCAGCGGCCCGTAGAAGTTGGTCTCCAGGTCCCGGCGCACGTCCTCCATCGGGGAGTTGAGGTACGAAGCGCCGACGGAGGCGCCGGCGTTGTTGATCAGGATGGTGACGTCCTGGGCCTGCGCGGCGGCGGCTGCCACGGATGCCGGGTCGGTGACCTCGAGCTCCAGCGCAACGGCCTCGGGGTGCGTCACCGAGCGCGGGTCACGGGCCGTGGCGTAGACCGTGCCGGCACCGCGCGCGTAGAGCTCCTCGACCAGCGCCTTGCCGATACCCCGGCTGCCTCCGGTGACGAAGACGCTGGCGCCCTTGATCGCTGTCATGACTACCTCCAGGAAGCGGGAAACCGATAGGTTTCCGCCACCGTAAACCGATCGGTTTTCTCGTGCAAGTCGGTTGAGACCTTCCTCGAGACCCATAGCGATCATGTGGGTTCGAGGCTTCCGGCGGAGCACGTCCTCGGCGCGCGCTCGGAAGCCCAGCGCCCCTGTCGCGCTCGGGTCCTCCGCGCGGACGCCACCCGGAAACCGGTCGGTTTTCATCCACTCCCCGTTCGGTTAGCCTCGCGGTATGACCACCAGGGCGAAACCAAGCCCCAGGGAGCGGCTGCTGGAGGCGGCGGCCACGCTCACCTACCGGGACGGCGTCGGCGTCGGCGTCGAGGCGCTGTGCAAGGCGGCGAGAGTCTCGAAGCGCTCCATGTACCAGCTGTTCGACAGCAAGGACGAACTGCTCGCGGCGAGTCTGGAGCGGCGCACCTCCGCCTACGCGGCGGCACTCCTGCCCGCGGCGGACGACGGTCGTTCCCCCCGGGAGCGGATTCTGCATGTCTTCGAGCAGGTGGAAGCGCAGTCGGGTGCGCCCGAGTTCTACGGCTGCCCCTTCCTGGCCGCGCAGATCGAGCTCAAGGACCAGAGCCACCCCGCGAGCCGGGTCGCCCATGGGGCCAAGGAGAACCTGACCGCCTTCTTCCGTGCCGAGGCGGAGCAGGGCGGGGCGAGCGATCCCGGTCTGCTGGCCCGACAGCTCAGTCTGGTCTTCGACGGTGGCAGCGCCCGCGCGGGCATCGGCGCGGACCGACTGACGGGACTCCTCGCGCCCATGGTGATCATCCTGCTCGACGCGGCGGGCGTGCGCTGACGATTCGTCCCTCCAGAACGCCTCCTACCGCACTGTGTTCGGGGTCAGCCCCATGGCCTGCGCTGACCCTGCCCATGCCGCCGTCCTCCCCGTCAGACCGACAACCAGGTCCGCCGGCCAGCACACGCGACCGTGGCTGGATGCCCGCGCGGAGATCGCGCGGCTTGTGCGCCCATTGGTGGGTACGACCTGAGGCGGCCTGCCGGTACGTGGACGGCACCTCCTGGCGATCCCGTCCGCGCGCCGACGACCACCGCACCAGCCGCCACCGGCCGCGGCCCCGGTCCCCGGCTGTCTGGCGAACGGCTGGATCGTCCACAGGAGGAGCGTCATGACCACCGCACGCGACATCATGCACCGGGACGCCACCTGCATCGGATCGAGCGAAACCCTGCTCGACGCCGCCCGGATGATGAAGGACCTCGGCGTCGGCGCGCTGCCGATCTGCGGCGAGGACGACCGGTTGCAGGGCATCATCACCGACCGCGACATCGTCATCCGCTGTCTGGCCGCCGGGGGCGACCCGGCGACCACCCCGGCAAGCGCGCTCGCCCAGGGCACTCCGTTCTACGTCGACGCCGACGCCCACGTCGACCAGGTGCTGCACAGCATGAGCCAGCACCGGGTGAAGCGAGTACCGGTGATCGAGAACCACCGTCTCGTCGGAATGATCAGCGAGGCGGACCTGGCCTCCAGCGGCCAGCTGAGCGAAACGCAGCTCGGCCAGCTCGTCGAGGCCGTCAAGTCCGGCCCCGCCGACCAGGTCGCCTGACCAGCACAGCGGCACGGCCCCGAGGCCGCCCGGGACACGGGCGGCCTCGGCGACGGCTGCGGCGGCGACCCTGGTCCACGGCGGTCGCGAGGCCTGCGCCAGGTATGCAGCTTGCGTGGCTCGGTGGTAGGACCGCGGTTCTGATCGTTTCTCAGCCGCCACCTTTGAGTATCTCGTAGAGAACGGTCCAGTTCTCGGTGCCGCGGCCCGCGGTGACGGCCTGGTCGTAGTGCGCCTTGACGGCTTTGGGTAGCCGTGTGTCGATGCCGGCCTTCTCGCTCGTCCACACGATGTGGTTCGCTGTGGCGCCCATCATCCGCGCCGTGCTGAGGGCCCCGGGGTGTTCGCCGGCCTCCAGACGTCTGGCCAGGTCCCGTCCGTCTCCGATCATCGTCGGGATGTCGGTGAGGGTGTTCAGCGCGCCGGGTAGGAAGTCGGCGGCCGGGATACCCGCGGCGGTGACGAGCGCGGTGGCGTGGAGCAGACCTGACAGGGCGGTGAGGAAGACGTCGAGGTGGGCCTGGTAGAAGAGTTGGGCCAAGCCTGGGTCCTCCCCGAGGTACCTGGGCTCGCCGATCAGTCTGAGCATCGGTTCGTGGACGTCGAACACCGTGCGGGGTCCGCTGTAGAACACATATGCCCCTGGCCCTCCCACGGCGGGAGCGGGCACCATCACGCCTCCTGTCACGAAGCTCGCTCCGTGTCTGGCCGCCCACTCCGTCGCATCCCGGGAGACGTCGGGCGTATCCGAACTGAGATTGACCAGGACCTTGCCGGCAAGAACACCGGAGGGTCGCGAACTCTCGGCTACCGGGCCGAGGATGTCGTACATCGCCTGGTAGTCGGTGAGGCTGAGGATGGTCAGCTCGCTGGCGGCAACCGCGGCTGTCGGTGTGGGCGCCAGCGTGGCGCCCCTGGCGATGAGGTCGTCGGCGCGCCCCTCACTGGATGGCCGGACCGCAGCAGGGACGCGGCCATCGCTCGACCCATCGGGCCAAGGCCGATGACCGTCACGGGAGCCTCACCGCCCTCGCCGCTCATCGGGACTTCCTGAGCTCTTCGACGATGCGGGCGGTGCCCTGCCTGCCGTACCCGGCGGCGATCTGCCGGCGCACGATGTCAAGTACGGGCCGCAGCACCTCGACACTGACGCCCTGGTCGAGGCTGGCCGTCACCAGCGAGTCCAGCGCGACCTCAGTGAACTCAAGGCTCTGCTGACCCACCCCGGCGTAGTCCTTGGCGTCTACGGTGGCGGCGAGCCCGACCAGCTGGCCGGTCATGGCAGCGAGGAAAGGCGCCTGCCGTCGAGCGAACTCGACTGCCGACACGCCTTCGGCACCGACCATCGCCGCGCCGTGGAGGAAGCCGGTGAACATCGTGTACATCCCGACGAGCATCGCCATGTCGCAGAGCGAGGCGATACCGGGGTCGATCCCGAGGTAGTCGCTCTGCCCCCACAGATCGAGCAGTTCCCGGTTCTTGTCGAAGGCGGCCTCGGGGCCGCTGTAGAAGATCGCCGTACCCGGGCGGCCGATCGTCGCGGGGACGGCCATGATCGCGCCGTCAAGGTAGGTGACGCCGTGCTTCGCCGCCCAGGTCGCGAGCCCGCGAGCCTGGTTCGGTGTCGTCGTCGTCAGATTGATCATGGTGCGTCCGGCCAGGTTGGCGGCGACCGGATCGACCACAGCGCGCACCGACTGATGGTCGAACAGGCACACGACGATCACTCCGTCCCCGCTGATCGCCTCCTCGACGGTCTCGGCAACGGTGGCGCCACGCTCGCCGAGAGTCCGTGCTCTGCTCGGAGTGCGGTTCCACACCATGGATGGTCGGCCGGCGTCGAGAGTCGCGGCGGCGAGCGCGCTGCCCATCGCGCCCAAGCCCAGGAAGGTGGTACGGCTCGTCATGAATTGTCCCTTGCTCTCGCTCGGTGGTCTGGCTGGCGTGCCGTCAGGACACTCCGTCCGAACCTTCCTCTCCGGCAAGTACCTACTATTTTGTTCAATACTCACCAGGAAGTAAGTGCCCAGCTGGGGCGAGGTGGAGGGTCTGATGGCGACGAGCGTGAGGCGAGGTCCCTACGTCTGCGGCATAGACGCCGGTATGGACGTGGTGTCAGGCAAGTGGAAGTCGCTGATCCTTTGGGAGCTGAACAACCACGGCACCCGGCGGTTCGGAGAGCTGCGGCGCGGCCTTCCCGGTGTCAGCGAGAAGATGCTCATCCAGCACCTGCGCGAGATGGAGGAGGACGGCCTGGTCCACCGTGAGGTGTATCGGGAGGTCCCACCCCGGGTCGAGTACTCCCTCACCGAGCACGGCACATCACTCAACGAGGCCCTCCGCCCGCTGGGTGAGTGGGGGAAACAACGTTGCGGGCGTCTCGCCGCCGCGGACGCGCTCGAATCCGCGTAACCAGCGGCGCCTCGCTGCTCACGATCCATGTGGCGCGGGCGGTGTACGATGTCGTGATCCGCGGCGGCGCCGAGTGCCGGCCGCCCACCGGCGGCTTCTACGTCTACCCGGACTTCGAGCCGCTGCGCGAGACGCTGGCCGGCAAGTCCGTCGTCGGCGGGGAGTCGCTGCAGCGGCACCTGCTGGACAACTGCGGGATCGCGGTGCTGGCCGGTGTCCATTTCGGCGACGCCGCCCGCGCGCTGCGATTCCGCACGGCGACCAGCATTCTCTACGGCGCGACGCGGGCCGAGCAGCAGGCCGCCCTGGACGCCCCGGACCCGCTGGCGGTTGGCCACGTGCGCGCCGCGCTCGACGCCATCGAGGCCGGATTCGCCGAACTCGCGGGGCCTTAGCCGATGCCACCCTGCGCCCCGGTCACCCGCCCTGAGGGGCACACCACGCTGAAGGGTCAACATGTGAAACCGAAAGGAGGCTGGATGAACGTGTCCGGGTACAGAACGCTCGCGTCGATCTGCATCTTGAGCTTCGTGCTCGCGCTCGATGTCACCATCGTCAACGTCGCCCTGCCCCGGATTCAGGACGCCTTCGCCGTGTCGACCGGGTCACTCGGCTGGGTCGTCGTCACGTATTCGCTGACCTTCGCGACGTTGATGTTGTCCGGCGGTGCCTGGTCGGACAGGTTCGGTCACGCGCGGGTATTCAGGTACGGCATCCTCGTCTTCGGCGCCGGCTCGCTGATCGACGCGGTCGCGCCGAACTTCTGGCTGCTGGTGCTCGGCCGCGCGGTGCAGGGCGTCGGAGCCGCGATGTGCGCACCGGCGGGCCTCGCGGTGCTGCGTTCCAGCGTTCCGCCGCAGCAACTGGGGCGCGCTATCGCGCTGTGGACCTTCTCCCAGTCGGTGGCCGTGTCCGCCGGGCCGATCCTGAGCGGTGCCCTCGTCCAGTTCCTGACCTGGCGCAGCGTGTTCGTGATCAACGTCGTGGTCGTTGCGCTGATCACGTGGTTGATGCTGCCGGACGTGCGAGACAAAGCGAGCGAAGCTCCAGCGAAGCAACGGAAGTGGGACGCCTACGGGCAGGCTCTCTACGCGGTGTCGTCGGGCTTGTTCGTCGGCAGCTTCATCTTTCTGCGGCACCCGTCCGGCACCTTCGAATGGTCACTTCTCGCCGTCCTCCTGGCGGTGTCCGGAGCTGGCCTGTACGCGTTCTTCCGGCACGAGCGGCGGTTCGTCGACCCGGTGCTCCCGGCCTCCTTGCTCAAGAACAAGGAATTCCAGGCAGCCGTGATCATCGGAGGCTTCATCGTCTTTGTCAACTTCGGACTGGTCTACTGCCTCGGCCTGTACTACGGGGCCGATCACGGATTCACGCCGCTCGAGGTGGGTGTCATGTTCCTGCCGATGATGCTTGCCTGCGCCGTGTCGACCACCCTCGTGGAGCGGATCCGGCGCGCGATCGGTACCCGCGTGACGATCGCCGCCGGAATCGCGTCGAATCTCGTGGGCTCGATGTTCATCTGCGTTCGGCCCGACAACGTCGGTTGGGTCGTCGCGAACGCCGCGTTCCTGGGATTCGGAGTCGGCCTCGCGATTCCTCCGCTGGGCGCCCGCCTGCTCGGGTCGGTGGACGTGAAGATATCCGGTGTGGCCGGTGGCATGCTCAACTCCACGCGCAACTTCGCTATCGCCCTCGGGGTCGCTGTCCTGGGGACCATGGTGGAGGGTTCCAGGACATCGGTCCATGTGGAGCTCCGCGCGATCAGCGCGGTCTGCGCGCTGATCATGCTCGTCGCGCTCGCCGCGTACCTGGCTACCACCAGAGCGGAAAGCCGGACCGAGAACCCACCGAAAGGCGCCGCCACCGAGATGGTGCCCGCCGGCTGCGGCAAAGGAGGTAGTACGCGGTGGACGACGCCCGCCCGGTGGCCCGTCTGGTCGAGGAGACCGTAGGCGAAGACGTCGTGGTCCACCTCCCCGGGACGACGCCTGGGGGAGGTGCGGGAGTTCGATTCTCCCGCGGTGCACGCCTGGTTGAGGCAGGTCGGGGCCCCGCATCGTCCACACGAGCGGGGCCCCGATGTCTGTGGCCTGGCCGCGTCGCCTCTCGCGGATTCGGGCCGCAAGCCGCGGTCAGACCGTGTGCCGGCGCCGGCACAGTCTCCCTCGCGGTCCGCGGGCGGCAGCAGGATCTCCGCCTGCAGGACCGAGTAGCCGTCGCCCCACGGCACGCGGAGCGCGTCGACAGGCCGACAGCGTGTCTAATACGGCCGGCGTGCGTTGATCCAGTCGATGGCATCCTGCACGGTGTTGATCTCCTCGGCGTCCTCGTCGGAGATGCCGATGGCGAACTCCTCTTCCAGGGCCATGCCCAGCTCGACAAGGTCCAGGGAGTCCGCTCCCAGGTCGTCGACGAACGACGCGTTGCTCGTCACCTTCTCCGGCGTGACTTTCAGCTGCTCCACGACGACGCCTTTTACGCGCTCCTCGACGGTGGACACTCCGCGGCCTCCTGCTCCGGTGTGCATGGGAACGGATACGACCCGCATATTCTCTGATCGGCCCACCCGGCGAGCTCCGCCGGCCACTTCTGGTAGGTGATGCTCGCCACGTGGTCTCTGTCCCGCCTCACGCCATCTGCGCGCTGCCCGGGCCCCGTCAACGAGACAGCGAGGACGTCGTCGTGGACAGGCGCGGGGAGACGGTGCGTGCCCCCCCGACAACATCGTGTGAGAGTCTCATGTCGGCTTGGAGGCGCTGTAGGGCGTGCGGTCGGCCGGCCAGGACAGGGCGGAGCGGGCGTTGAGGATGTGACCTCCGCCGTTGGGCTGGGTGATCGACGCGAAGGCCCGGGTGACCAGCAGCGGCCCGGAGAAGTTGGTCTCCGCCACTCCGAGGTTCCGTTGGTGCGATATGTTCGTTTTTTTGGTCTGTCCATTGACAGAATGGGCGTGTTCGGACGATCGTTATGCCTATGCTGTCGTTCGCGTTCAGTGAAGAGCAGGAAGCCTTTCGGGCGACTCTTGAGGACTACGCGCGCTCCGCTCTCGCGCCGGCCTACCGCGAACGCGCCGCGTCCGCCGAGTTCCCGTTCGAGGCCCTCGGTCAGCTCGGCGAGCTCGGGCTACTGGGTATCGGTCTGCCCAAGGAGTACGGCGGTACCGAGGAGGAGGATCCGATCATGCTCGGCCTCGCCGCCGAGACCCTTGCGTACGGGGACGTGAACGTCGCCGCGGCGCCTGTCCAGGTGGGTCTGACCGGATCGCAGCTCGCCCTCGCGGGGGAGGAGGTCAGGGAGCGATACCTGCCGCCGCTGATCGAGGGGCGGGAGACCGTGGCGATCGCGCTGACCGAGCCGGGCTCCGGCTCCGACGCCTCCGCGATGCGCACGGTGGCGAACCCGGTGGGGGATGGCTGGCGGCTGAGCGGGGAGAAGACCGCCATCACCTGGGCGATGAACGCCAGCAGTGTTGTGGTGTACGCGCGCGAGCCCGGTACGACCGGTGCGCGCGGGGTGAGCGCCTACCTGGTGCCGATGGACGCCGAGGGTCTTACACGCCATCACCTCGCTGGCATGGGCTGCCTTCCGCTCGGGTGGGGCACGCTGCACTTCGACGACGTCTTCGTCCCGTCGACGTACCGTATCGGCGAGCATGGCGCGGGTTTCCGCGCCGTGATGAGCCATTTCGACTTCAGCCGTGCGGCGCTCGGCCTGCTCTGCCTCGGTGCCGCCAGAGCCAGTCTCGACGAGGCGCTCGCCCACTCGCAGCAGCGCCGCGCCTTCGGCCGGCCGATCGCCGACTTCCAGGGCATCTCGTTCCTGCTTGCCGAGCAGGCCACCTACGTCGAGGCGGCCCGATGGATGTGCTACCGGGCGCTGTGGCTGCGCGCGAGTGGGCAGCCGCACACGGCGCAGGCCTCGATGAGCAAGTGGTGGCCACCGGTGGTGGCGAAGAACGCCATCGAGGCGGCCATCCGGGTGCACGGCAACCTCGGGTACGCCGTCGAGTTCCCGCTGCAGCAGCGCTATCGGGACGTGTTCGCCTACCTGATCGCCGACGGCACCGCCGAGATCCAGAAGAAGATCATCGCCAGGGAGGCCTACCGGCGCGGCGCCATCGTCTGGTGACACGGCTGACGGCTGACGGCTGACGGTCGATGCCCGGGTGGGACCTGTGGTCGCAGCGATGCTGTCTGTAGCTCCTGGCCTCCAGCCCCTCTGACCAGCGATGGCGACGAACATGGCGGACGTTGTGTGGAGAGTGCGTCTTGCGAAAATGGTCTAACCATTCTATTTTCGGCTGTGATCCGTGCCACGAGGAGGTCTCAGTGTCCGATACTCTCCCGACCGTCCACAGCCGCTATACCGACGAGCAGATAGCCGCCTTCTACGCGTCCGGGCACTGGCAGGCATCGAGCTTCTTCAGCGTGGCCACGGACAAGGCCCGCTCCGGTCACAGCCGCACCTTCGTCTTTGACGGGACAACCAGCCTCACCTACGGCGAGTTCCACGAGCGGACTGTGCGGCTGGCCGCGGGGCTTGCCGCCATCGGCATCGGACGAGGTGACCGGGTGGCCGTCCAGTTACCCAACTGGACGGAGTTCCCGCTGGTGGCCGCGGCGCTGTCCCGGATCGGCGCGATCACCGTGCCGATCATGCCGATCTACCGCGACGACGAGGTCGGCTATGTCCTCGACCACAGCGGTGCGGTCGCCGCGGTCACCGCCGACACCTTCCGGGGCTTCGACCACCGGGCGATGTTCCAGTCCCTGCAAGCCGGACGGGACCACCTCAAGCGGATCATAGTCGCCCGCGGGGAGGGTGGTGACCTCGCCGGGGCGACAGCGCTGGAGTCCCTCTTCGCCGAGGGTGACCCGTCCGATCTCGATGAGGCGCTCGGCCCGGACAGCTCACCGGATGACGGGTTCCTGATCGTCTACACCTCGGGTACCACCGCGCGCCCGAAGGGCTGCTTCCACACCTTCAACACCCTGCGGGCCAGTGCGGCGGCGATCGGTGCGAGCCTGCGCTACACCGCCGAGGACGTCCAGTTCGGCCCATCGCCCATCACACATAGCACCGGGCTGGTCACCAGTGTGGTGCTCCCCCTGCTGGCCGGAGCGAGCTCGCACCTCATGGAGGCGTGGGACCCGCAGGAGGGGCTGGCGCGGATCGAACGCCACGGCTGCACTGTGGCCGTCACGGCCACGCCGTTCCTGCAGATGCTGATGGCGGCCTACGACCCCGCCAAGCACGACCCCGCCAGCATGCGCGCCTGGGTCTGTGCCGGGTCACCGATACCGGGGGCCGTCGTGGAACAGGCCAGACAGGTGCTGCCGTGCTGCCGCACGCTGAGCCTCTACGGACGCTCCGAGAACTTCCTCACGACGATGTGCACGATCGAGGACCCGCCGGAGCGTGCCGTCCTCTCGGATGGCTCCGCGCTTGCCGGGGCCCGGGTCAGGGTCGTGGGGCCCGACGGTCTGGAGCTTCCTCGCGGCGAGGAGGGTGACCTCGCCTACAGGGGCCCCAGTCACATGATCGAGTATTTCCGTGACGAGGAGCAGACGGCCGCCCTGTTCACACCTGACGGCTTCTCCCGCAGCGGAGACCTGGGGCGTATGGACGCCGACGGCTTCGTCCGGGTCACCGGCAGAATCAAGGACATCATCATCCGTGGCGGGATGAACATCAGCGCCCGGGAGATCGAGGATCACCTGCTTACCCACCCGGCCATCGCGAGCGTGGCCGTCGTCGGCATGCCCGACGAGCGGCTCGGGGAGAAGGCCTGCGCGTTCGTCGTGCTGGCCCCGGGTGCCGACTCGCTCGCTCTCGACGACGTCACCGACTACCTGCGCGCACAGCGCGTGGCCGTCCAGAAGGTGCCCGAGCGGCTCGAGATCGTTTCGGCGTTGCCGATGACCGCCACGGGCAAGGTGCGGAAGCACGTCCTGCGCGCCGAGATCAGGCGAAGGCTTGTGGCGTGAGCGCGTCCGTCACCACGGGACGCACATGCGTTCGCTGCTGCGTGCGAGCGGCGGCTGTGAGCGCCCTGGACGGGACGTCGGCGCCCGTGCCTGCCGACGAGCTACGGCGTCGCTACGAGGAACTCGCCCGTCGGCACTCGGTCGAACTGCGGCTGTCCGCCGTGGTCGCCAGGGGAGGCGGAATCTCGGGCCTGATCGGCTCCGCCGCGGAACTCACCGCGAATCCGCTCTGGCTGATCGACCCGAGACGTCGACTGGTGTCCAGGTCCGTCGTCGCGCGCGGCTCCGACTTGCGGCCGCCTGACCTGGACCTGCTCCTCGGACCGTGCGGACCGGTCGACGTCGCCTCGGCGAAGCCGGTACTGATCCCCGCCCAGCCCGCCCGCGGCCTCGCCCGGCGGCACCTTCTGGTCCCGGTCGCCCGCGACCGGCGACTGTTCGCCTGGCTGGTCATGGCGGAGGTGGCGGCACGACTCGGTGCCGACGAAGCGAACCTGACCCAGCGGACCGCGTTCCATCTCGCGACGGAGTACGCGGTGCAGCGCCGGGTGGCGCGCGCGTCCTGGAACGCGCGCGCCGCGTTCGCCCGCCAACTGGTGCGCGGGTCCCAGACCGACGCCGACCTGCTCGCCTCAGCGGACTATCTCGGAGTACGCGCCGACGCCGGCCGCGTGCTCGTCTACATCGGCGACCATCCTTCGGACGAGCTCCGTGACGACGAGGTCCTCTCCGATCTGGTCGCCCGGGAGCTCGGCGTGGAGATACTGGCGGCCCGGGGCCGTGAGGGCACCATCCTGCTCGTCGAGGTTCCCGAAGGCGCCGCGAGCGTCGCGTTCGTGCACCAGGTGAAGCGCGTGATGTGGCACGCCATGGCCCGGTTGGGCGAGCCAGAGGCCATTGTCGGAGTGTCCGCCGTGTCCAGGCCCGACGGCCTCCAGCGGGCGTACCGCGAGACCCGTGAGGTCGTGCTGTGTATTGACCGCTTCGGGCGTCCACCCAACACGGTGATCGCCGTCGATGACCTCGGCCCCGCGCGCCTGTTCGTCGCGAACAGTGACATCGGGTCCGTGCGACGGTATGTGCACGACGTGCTGGGCGCGCTGCTGGGCGACGCCCCTGGCCTGGCCGACCTGCTGCGGACTCTTCAGTGCTTCTTCGCCACCGGCCGATCGGTGCGTGAGTCCGCCGCCCGCCTGGGGATCCACGAGAACACCGTCCGACTGCGGATGGCGAAGGTGCACGACCTCACCGGGCTCGACGTGGCCGCGAACGCGAACGATCAGCTCAGCGCCCAGACCGCGTTGCTGGTGCTGCGGCTGGAAGGCTGTCCGGCGCTCCCGCCGTTCGTCGAGTGCCAGGCGGACGCCGACCCGGAGCAGCCGGTCCGGGTGAAGAAGGACACCGCCTGATGCTCAGCGCCGCACGCCCATCGACCCGCACACCGGCGCCGTCCAGCGCAGTGCCCTGGACTCACTGAGCAGCCGGTCCCAGCCGGCGCTGACGTTCGCGGGGAAGGGCCGAGGCCTCCGCTCCTCCAGGCCCACGTGCACGAGCACGATCTCCACCGTGCAGGCCAGTCGCTCGCGGGACTGATCGACCAGAAACGACATGAGGTGGACCACCTTGTCCGAGAGATCCAGCACCCGCGTGTGCCCGGAGAAGGCGTCGCCGGTCTGCAGCTCCGACAGGTAACGCAGGTGGTGCTCAGCGGTGAACAGGGTCATTCTCCGGTCGAGCCGGTAGGCCTGGTCGATCCCGACGGCATGGCAGAGCCGATCGGCGCTCTGGGCGCCGGCGTCAAGGTAGTGGCGGATGTTCATGTGCCCGTTGAAGTCGATGAACTCCGGCTCGACCTTCGCCTCGACCAGCGCCGGGAGCTGCGTGACCTGATCCCAGGTGGGTGCCTGCGTCGTCGGAGACATCATGGTCCGACTCTATGGTCGGCCGGCACCGGGGCGGATCGCGGCGACTGTCGGTTTCCACAGCGCGTGGGTCGCGTCCGGGCGTCCCCGCTGGATCAACCACCAGTATTTGGTCATTCCATTGGTCGAAAGTGTGCCCGGTCTGCGAGACGATGCGGCGGTGAACTCCGACCTCACTCTTGGCGTCGCCGTCAACGACGAGCTCCTCGCGGCCGCTCCGGCGGCGCGCCGGGCCATCCTCGACCACCTGGCCGACGCCGGCCTCGACCATCTCACAGTCGGTGACCACATCAGTTTCCATGGCGGCACGGGCTTCGACGGGATCGTCGCCGCGACGACCGCGCTCGCGTCGCATGACACCCTCAAGGTGCTGATCGGCGTCTACCTGGCGGGCCTGCGCCATCCGATGGCCACCGCCCGCTCGCTCGCGACGCTGACCCAGGTCGCGCCCGGCCGGCTGATCCTGGGAGTCGGAGTCGCCGGGGAGGACCGCGCCGAGGTCAGCAACATGGGCGTCGACCCGGCGACCCGCGGTCGCCGCATGGACGAGACCCTCGGGCTGCTGCGCCGGCTGGCGACAGGTGAGGCTGTCGACCATCGGGGGCGGTTCTTCCAGCTTGAGAACGCGCGGATCCTTCCTGCCCTTGAGCCCAGGGTTCCGATCCTCATCGGAGGCGCGGGGGAGGTGGCGGTGCGGCGGACGGCCGCGGACGGCGACGGCTGGCTCGGGATGTGGTGCTCGGCCCGCAGATATGCCGCCACCCACCAGCAAATCCTGGCTGCGTGTTCCGCGGCCGGCCGGCCCGCGCCCACCTTCGCGGGGCTCAACGTCTGGGTCGGTTTCGGCCGTGACGCCGCGACCGCGAGGGCGGCGCTGGGGGAGCGGATGTCACACCTCTACAACCTGCCCGCCGAGAAGTTCGCGCACATCAGCGCGGCCGGCACGCCGCGGGACGTCGCCGGGTTCCTCACTCCCTACGTTCAGGCGGGTGCGCGGACGCTGACCCTGATACCCGTCGCCGACACGGTGCACGCGGCGATCGAGCAGGCCGCCGAAGTCCGGGATCTGCTCCGCGGCCAGGCGGTCGAAGCCCCGTGACCAACCGGCAAGGCCGCGACCGAAACCGCGCGACATCGGTCGCTTCGCCCCGGCTCGCTGGGAACGAAGAACGCCGGAAATCGGGCCCGTCACGGTCCGTCCGGGGTCAGGCCTGACGGGAGAACGGCCGTCAGCGTCCGGCTGGAACGCCGGCCAGGCGGCCTGCCTTCTCGGCGATGTCCTTCCGGAGCACATGCTTCTGGATCTTCCCGGTCGCCGTCATCGGCATCGCTTCGAGTATCTCCAGATGCTCCGGTGTCTTCTGGAGCGCGATTCCCCGCTCCTGGAGGTACTCCTTCAGCGATGCCAGGGTGGGCGGGCTCCCGGGGTCAGCGGGGACGATGTAGCAGCACGCGCGCTCACCGAGTCGTTCGTCGGGCATCGCGACCACCGCGACGGAGTGGATTGCCGGGTGCGCGGCGAGGAGATCCTCGATCTCCCGGACGCTGATGTTCATCCCACCGCGGATGACGATGTCCTTGGTCCGGCCGGTGACGCGCACGAACCCGTCGGCGTCCATGACTCCGAGGTCGCCCGAGCGGGAGAACCCGTCGGGAGTGAACAGCGCGGCGGTGTCATCGGGTCGGCCGAGGTAGCCGAGCATGTGTGACGGGCCCTTGTAGGCGATGTCGCCCTCGGTACCCGCCGGGACTGGTTCGCCAACCAGGTCGACGATCCTGACCTCACTGAACGGCAGTGCCGACCCGTCGGAGGTCAGTGCCCGCTCCGGGTCGTCGTCCACCGTGCAGGTGGTGGTCGTGAGGTTCTCGCTGCGTCCGTACAGGCTCAGGACTCGTGTGTCCGGGAACAGCGTCCGGGCGCGCTCGACGATCGAGCGGGGGATCGGGGCGCCCGCGGACACCCAGACGCGCAGGCACGAGGCGTCGTGGCGGTCCGGATCGTAGGCGTCAAGCGCCATCTGGAGGAAGGTCGTGGCGGCGACCGTCACCGAGCACCGGTACCTGGCGATCTCGGCCAGGCCCCGTACCGGTTCCCATTCGGGCATGACGTGTGTGGCTCCGCCGTGCAGGAGGGGGAGCAGCACACTGGTGACGAGGCCGGTCGTGTGGGTGATCGGCGACGGGCCGAACTGTACGTCCCGCTCGGTGTAGCCGAACGCCTCGCCGAGCGCGCGGGCACCCGACGCATAGGTGTTGAACGTGTGCAGGCAGCCCTTGGGGCGGGCGGTGGTTCCGGATGTGTAGACGATGACGAACGGGTCGTCCGGGCCCACCGGTGAGCCCAGCCGGGCCTCCGCGAGCGACGGCTCGATGTCGGCGCTGACCGCGCTCAGCGGAAGCACGTCGGCACCTGAACCTGGGCGGTGATCTTCCGACGCGAGTGCGGCGGTGTCGTCGCGAAGCACCACGATCGAATGCAGCGCGGGTCGCTCGGCCGCGAGATTCCGGAACATTCCCAGATGGTCGAATCCCTTGAAGGTGGAGGCTGTGAACACCACCTTCACGTCCGCGTCATCGAGTACATGACCGACCTCGTCGCGGCGGTAGATCGGCATGATGGGCACCGCTACGGCGCCCAGTCGGGCGATCGCCGCGACGATGACGGCGAATTCGGCCCAGCTGGGCATCTGAACCGCCACCCGGTCGCCGGCCCGCACCCCGCGTGCCCGCAGACCGACAGCGAGGCGAAGCGAGATCTCGTGGGCTTCGCGGTAGGTCATCGAGACCTTGCCGTCGGTGATGAAGGTCTTGCCCCCTAATGCGCCCGCCTGCCGAGCGAGCACGTCCCCTAAGGTCTCCTTTCCCCAGTAGCCCGAGGCGTAGAAGCGTTCTACCTCAAGTTGATCATAGCGGTCGCTGACGGTGGGAATGCCCATGGGAGTCATCGAGTCATCCTGGAAGGTCGCGATCGGGCGCGGTGGATGGGGTACTGGCGCTGGCGCCGGAGGACGGATTGGTGCTGGCCGGGCCGTGTGGTCGCAAGTTATAATGGTCTGGCCAAATGTGCAATCGTCTTCCTCCGGCGGGGTGCGCCAGCCTGTCCCGTCTGGCGCGAGGGGTGCCCGCGACGGCCAGGGAAGGGGTCGGGTGGCGTGGCTGGCGGGAAGGAGCACGCTCCGCGTTGCCGCCGTTGCCAGAAGTGACCGCCGGCGGGTGAGGGTTCGCCGGTGACGGTGAGGTGTCGGATGTCGCGAGCAGAAGCTGCCGCCCTGGCCGCCCGTCGCCACCTTGACGTTAAGGTCATACCATTTTATCGTTCCGAAACTCCAGGTGGGGGCATGATCGGAGGGATGTCAAAGTGCGGCGCATCGGGTACGAACAGACATTTGTCGCCGCGGAGAGCGCACTCCGCTCAGCGACGTCCGTTTTTCGCATTAATGTCCCTTTACCTCGCTTTGGCGTGTCTGACCCCGAGCAGGTCCTGCAGGCGCTGACCGAGGCGTCCGCCGCGGTGCGGGCCTCCACCGGCTCGCGGCCGGGACTGACCGAGGCGGCCGAGATCGCCGAGAACGAGCTCGCCTCGGCGCGGCTGGAGCTCATCAGCTGGATGGCCCTTCGCGGCCGCGCGATCCATGCTCTTCTCGCTCGGTCGCTGCATCGGCTCCGTACGGCGACGACGGTCGCCGAGCTCACCGACCTCATTCCGAACCTCACCGCCGAGCTTGGCTACGACCGAGTCCTGTTCTCCTGGATCCGGGATGGCCGGTGGGTTCCCTGCGCCGCCTTCACCCGCACGGACCCGGGTGAGGCGGCCGCCATTGTCACCGCCGGTGGCAGCCCGGCCTTCCGGCGTGTTCACGGCCTGCTTGAGGAAGAAGTCGTGCGGACTTGTTCGACAATTCTGGTCCACGATGTCCAGGGCAACCCGCGTGTGCACGCTCAGTTGCTCGCGGTCACGCACTCGCGGTCCTACGTCGCCGCGCCGCTGGTTTTCCACGAACAGGTCGTGGGATTGCTGCATGTGGACCGCAACACCGAGACGGGCGCGATGGACGGGTTCGATCGCGACCTGCTCGCTCTGCTGTCCTCAGGACTCGGACTCGCTTTGGAGCGGGTCCGGACGCTGCGGGATCTGGAAACCGTCCGCGAGACTGTAGAAGGCCACACCGCGATGCTGCATGATCTGATGGGGCGACTCGGCCGCGAGCAGGACCACTTTGTGAGTGACCCCTGTGGGGCGACGCGTCCCGCATCGCTGGCGGACGGATACTCCAGGTCGCCGCACGACCAGGACGGGCGTGAGGCCGTGAGCGTCTCGCGCCCGTATCCGTGTCTGTCGGAGCCGCCGGACGCCGATGCCTGGCGCGCCGAGTTGACCCGCAGGGAGGAGCAGGTCCTGCGCCTGGTCGCGGAAGGATTGACCAACGCCCAGATCGGCGAGCGGCTTTTCGTCACCGAGGCCACCGTCAAAACGCATGTCAAGAGCGTTCTGCGCAAGCTCGGTGTGGCAACCCGCTCCGAGGCCGGGGCCACCTACCATCGCGGTCGGGGCCGGTCTCTCGAGCTCGCGGTGACCGGCCACCTAGCGGGGCAGAAATCCCACCCCTTCGGGTGATGTGGACCACGTTCCACAGGGTCATCATGGGTGGCGCTGGCTCTGGGGTTTCCTCCCCGTCCAGCTTTCGAAGATGACGGCTTCGCTGCCTTCCTGGGGTGGAGGGGGCGCGCTCGATCTCATTCCGCGTGCATGTCACCCAGTCGTTCCCACAATCACGAACTGAGGGAGTCCTCTTGCGTGTCCGCCGTTCTTCGATCGTGGTCGGTCTGGTCGGCCTTGTCCTCCTGGTGGTCGCCGTGCTCACCAGATTCGTGGTGTTACCCGCCGGGCAGAAGTTACCGAAGAGCACCGATGTGTCTGTCCAGTACACCGGAACCGGAACGTTCCTCGACGCGAACGCGCTCGCGGCCGGGGACATGGAGCACGCGCTCGCGAAGGACGTCCCCGTCAGTATCGATCGGCGTACCTACGTGAAATCGGTACACGGGGACCATGCGATTGTCGGCGACGATGTCACGGTTCGGGCGGGTGGCCCCCCGCAGACGAATCGGCACACCTATGCGCTGGACCGCACGAGCCTGGCCGGCGTCGCGTCCCCGGACGGGACCGTCGTCGAGCCGACGAGCGGTTCGCTCCCGGTCGCCTGGCCGATCGGGCCGAGCCCCTCAGCGCAGTACCAGTTGTACGACACCGCCACGCAGCGGGGCTGGCCCGGGAAATACCTTGGCGCAGGCTCCACAGACGGCCGTTCCACCTACCGTTTCACCTATGTCGCCGATGCCGCGTTGAAGGATCCCACGGTGGTGAAGTCGCTGCCCGCGGCGCTGCCCAAGGGTCTGTTGTCCTCGCTCTCGCCGCTGCTGGCCACGGAGACCGCCGGCAGGCTCACCGCCGCGCTGCCGTCACTGCCCGCGAACGTACCGATCAGCTACACCGCGCGGACGACAGTGGTGGCGGTGGTCGACCAGCAGACCGGGCTGGTCGTGGACACCACCCAGGATCAGCGGATCATCGCCAGCGTCGCCGACGCCGGCAGGGCCATCCAGTTGCTGCCGGTGATGTCGGTGAAGGTGAAGCTGACGTCCGCCTCGGTCACGGAGCTCGCGGACAAGGCGGCCTCGGGCGGGAGACTTCTGATCCTCATCGGTGTCGTCGCGCCTCTCGCCCTCGCGGCTGTCGGGCTCCTGCTCATCATCGTGGCTGTCATCCGCCGCACCAGGACCGCCGCGAACCCGTCGGCCGCGGGCGCCGCGTCCGACCGGCCCACGGCGCCCGCGGTGAAGGAAAGCGTGCGCGCCGAGGCGGATCGGGACTGAGGTGTCGCCCGCCCGGGTCGCGAGCGCGACCGCGTCCGCGGGCGAGGGACCAGGCGGCCCGTCCGCCGTGGCGGGACCAGGTGCCGTGCCCGCCGGTGACGGGCCGCGGGCCTGGTCCACCGACCGGCGGTCAGGCACCGGCGAGCCCGTTCGCCGTCCGCACGATGTTCACGATGCCGCGCATGATCTCGGTGAGGCCGTAGTCCTTCGGAGTGAAGACCGCGGCGACGCCCAGCGCCGTCAGCGCCTGCGCGTCGGCGGGCGGAATGATGCCGCCGACCACCACCGGCACGTCGGCGAGCCCGGCGTCCCGCAGCCCGTCGAGCACCTCGGGGACCAGGTTCATGTGCGACCCGGACAGCACCGACAGCCCGACCACGTGGACGTCCTCCTCGACCGCCGCGGTGACGATCTGCGCCGGCGTGAGACGGATGCCCTGGTAGACCACCTCGAAGCCCACGTCGCGCGCCCGCACCGCGATCTGCTCGGCGCCGTTCGAATGTCCGTCCAGGCCGGGCTTGCCGACCAGCAGCCGCAGGCGACGTCCAAGCCTCTCGCCGGTGCGGCTGACCAGGCCGCGCACCTCGGCCAGGTCGTCACCGCCCGAGGCGGTGGACACCCCGGAGACACCGGTGGGGGCGCGGTACTCGCCGAACACCTCCCGCAGGACGCCGGCCCACTCCCCGGTCGTCACCCCGGCGCGGGCGCAGGTCAGCGTCGCCGGCATCAGGTTGACGTCGGACTTCGCGGCCTCCCGCAGGCCCAGCAGCGCCTCGTCGACCCGCACCGCGTCCCGGCCCGCGCGCCAGGCCGCGACCTGCTCCCGGGCCGCCTGCTCCCCCGCCGGGTCGACCGTCTGGACCGCCGCGTCCATGTCGGCGAGCAGCGGGTTCGGCTCGGTCTCGGTGAAGCGGTTCACCCCGACCACGACGTCCTCGCCGGACTCGATCCGGGCCCGCCGGGTCGCCTGCGAGGCCACCAGCCGCGACTTCATGTAGCCGCTCTCGACCGCCGCGATGGCCCCGCCCATCGCCTGCACCCGGTCGATCTCCTCCGTCGCCGCGGCGACGAGCTCGTCCACCCGTGCCCTGACGACCACCGAGCCCTCGAACAGGTCCGGGTACTCCAGCAGGTCCGTCTCGTGGGCGAGGATCTGCTGGATGCGCAGCGACCACTGCTGGTCCCAGGGGCGCGGCAGGCCCAGCGCCTCGTTCCACGCCGGCAGCTGCAGGGCCCGGCAGCGGGCGTCCTTCGACAGGGTGACGCCGAGCGCCTCCAGCACGATCCGGATCACGTTGTTCTCCGGCTGCGCCTCCGTCAGCCCGAGGGAGTTGACCTGCACGCCGTAGCGGAACCGCCGGTGCTTCGGGTCCGTCACGCCGTAGCGGGTGCGCAGCAGGTCGTCCCACAGCGCGACGAACGCGCGCATCTTGCACAGCTCCTCGACGAAGCGGACACCCGCGTTCACGAAGAACGACATCCGGGCGCACACCTCGCCCATCCGCTCCGGCGGCACCTGGCCGGAGGCGACGACCGCGTCCAGCACCGCGATCACGGTGCACAGCGAGTACGCCAGCTCCTGCACCGGCGTCGCGCCGGCCTCCTGCAGGTGGTAGCTGCAGATGTTGATCGGATTCCAGCGCGGGACCTCGGTCACCGTGTAGGCCACGACGTCCGTGATCAGCCGCAGCGACGGGCCGGGCGGGAAGACGTACGTCCCGCGCGACAGGTACTCCTTGATGATGTCGTTCTGCGTCGTGCCGGTCAGCTCCGCGGGCTGCGCGCCCTGCTCCTCGGCCACCACCTGGTAGAGCGCGAGCAGCCACATCGCGGTGGCGTTGATCGTCATGGACGTGTTCATCCGACCCAGCGGAATCTGGTCGAACAGCGCCCGCATGTCACCCAGATGTGCGACGGGCACGCCGACCTTGCCGACCTCGCCGCGCGCGAGGACGTCGTCGGGGTCGTACCCGGTCTGCGTCGGCAGGTCGAAGGCCACAGACAGACCCGTCTGTCCCTTGGCCAGGTTGCGGCGGTACAGAGCGTTGCTCTCGGCCGGGCTGGAATGTCCCGCGTAGGTCCGGATGATCCATGGCCGATCCCGCTCGCATCTCGCGGATGGCGCCACAGTGACCCGCGAGGGCGGATCGGTGGGCGGCGGCTCCGTGGTGGACGGCTCTGTGAGCGACGGCTCTGTGGGCGACGGCTCGGGCATGTCAGCCGCTGTTCCGCTGCGTTGTGCGCTGTGCCGCGCTCGTGGCGGAGGCGGCCGTGCTCTGCGCGCGGATCTCTGTCCAGTCCGCGTCGGTCAGTGTCGCGAGTTCCGCGAAAGTGCCCGGGCCGGCGAGCATCTGGCCGCCGTCCATCGCGATCGTCTGGCCGGTCAGGTAGTCGCAGGCATCCGACAGCAGGAAGATGACAAGGTGGGCCAGTTCCGCGACGGTGCCGGGGCGTCCCGCCGGGATCCGGTCGGTCTGGGTCGCCCCGCCCGAGCTCCTGTCCGTGGGATTGAGCATCGCCCAGGCGTAGTCGGTCGGGATCGGCCCGGGCGCGATGGCGTTCACCCGGATGCGGTGCCGGGCCCACTCCGCCGCCAGCGACATCGTCATCGCGTGGACGGCGGCCTTGGCCATCGCGGCCGGCACGACGAACGCCGAACCCGACCAGACCCAGGTCGTCAGGTTGGACAGGACGCTGCCGGGCAGGCCGCCCGCGATCCAGCGCCGGGCCGCGGCCGTGGTGGTGAAGTACGACCCGTCCATGATCGTGCTGGTCACGGCCTCGAAGGCGCGCGGGCTGAGATCTTCGGTGCGGGCGATGAAGTTCGCCCCCGCGTTGTTGAGGACGCTGGTGAGAGGCCCGTGCTCGGCCCAGAGGGCCCCCATCGCCTCGTCCACCCGGTCGAAGCGGCGGATGTCGACGACGTCCACGTGCACCCTGTCGGGCTTCCCGGCGGACGCCTCCTCGGCGGCCTCCCGCAACACGCTTTCGCGCCGTCCCCACAGGTGGACGTCCGCGCCGTGCGCGACGAGATGACCGGCGAGGCCCCGGCCGAGTCCGGTACCGCCGCCGGTGATGAGGACGCGCTTGCCGGCCAGCGCGTCGCTGGCGAACGGTGACGGCGACGGCGGTGCCGACTGACCTGTCATCCCGCTTCCCTCAGTTGCCGCGGTAGGTGGAGAAGTCGGGAGCGCGCTTCTCGTTGAAGGCGGTGATGCCCTCCTTGGCCTCCGCGGTCTCGCCGAACATCCGCAGGCTGGAGTAGGCCATCTGGCCGATGCCGGCGAAGTGCTCGGTGTCGGTGTTGAAGGACTGCTTGAGGACCTTCAGGGCGGTGGGGGAGAGGCGCAGGATCTCGTCCGCCCACGACCGGACTTCCTTGCGGAGCTGGTCGGCCGGGACGACCTTGTTGACCAGACCCCACTCGTACGCCTGCTGTGCCGAGTACTGCCGGCAGAGGAACCAGATCTCTCGCGCGCGCTTCTCCCCGATCGCCCGGGCCATCAGGCCGGTGCCGAAGCCGGCGTCGAAGGAGCCGACACGCGGGCCGTTCTGGCCGAACTTGGCGGTCTCCGCGGCGAGAGTCAGATCGCAGAGCAGGTGCAGCACGTGGCCACCGCCGATGGCGAAGCCATTGACGGCCGCGATCACCGGCTTGGGCACGTCGCGGATGACCCGGTGCAGGGAGTCGACCTCGAACAGCCCGCTGGCCGACGGGCCGTAGTCGCCGGTCTCCATGCGCTGCTTCTGGTCGCCGCCGGTGCAGAACGCCTTCTCCCCGGCGCCGGTGAGAGCGATCACGCCCACGTCGTCGCTGCCCCAGGCCCGCTTGAAACCGAGAACCAGTTCGTCGACCGTGCGGGCCCGAAAGGAGTTGTAGCGATCCGGCCGGTTGATCGTGATCCAGGCGAGGCCGTTCTCGACCTCGTACGTGACGTCAGTGAAGTCGTCCATCGACCATGGGTCCTCTCTCGCGGTTGCCGCGCTGGCCGCGGCCCGGACCCTCGCGCGCGGCGCGGGGATGAGGGTGGGCCGGTGGCATCGGCAGATGATCGTTAAGGTCAACTTTTAGGACTGACCATTGGCAGACTTTACGCAGGAGGGTGAGGCCCAATCAACTGGTCGCACTGGCCTCGAAGCGTTGCCTGGTAGACGTACGACGGGCTGCGGCTGTGGGCGAACTCGAAGATCCCCGTGCCCGCTGTGCCGTCCCAGCTGAAGGCGGTCAGCCGGTCGGTCAGCGCCGTGTCCAGAGAGCGGGGGGAGACGGTCCCGTCGAGCGGATAGACGTCGTGCTCGACATGGTCCCGCCCGCGTGGTCGGCCGTGCTGGCCGCCGTAGCCGCCACCGGCCAGGAAGCCGCCGCCGGCCGACGCGTCGCAGTCGATGAGACAGGTCCGCCCGGAAGCCGTCGTCACCTCGACGGTGCCCGAACGCAGGTCGAGCTCGCCGTTGAACCGCAGGTCGTGACGTACGTCCACGATCGGGTCGAGGCCGCCGGCACCGCCGCCCGCGCCGGTCCCGCCGGCGTGCATCACCGAGCCCTCGAGCAGGATGCGCCCGCCACGACGGTCCTCGACCAGCAGGAAACCGACGGAGCGGTCGGGGAACTGGGCCTGGAACCAGAGGTGCAGACCCTGCCCCCCCGACATGGTGCGTACGCCACGGGACCGGTCACGCTGGCCGTACCAGCCGTCGACCTGGGTCCTCACGCCGCCGACGGTCAGCCAGCCGTGGTGCAGACCGGACTGGACGAGGTGCTCGAACCTGGTCGGCGTGGAGTCGTCGCTGTTGTGCACCTCGACGTCACCGACCCAGGCCGGCGTACGTGCCCGCCAGGTGAGGTCGAACGCCAGCCCGCTCGGGTTGTCGTCGAGAACGAGCCGCCAGGCGCGGTTCGCCTCGAGCATCTCGAAACGAAACGGCCCGCCGCCGCGCCAGTCCGTCGCGTCCAGCTCGGTCGACCAGCGCAGGTTGTGCTGCTCGGCTCCGGCCACGACGACCGTGAAACCGTCGATCACGTTGCGGGTGGGGTAGAGCCCGCAGCCGAGCACGATCGACGGGCCGGTGCGGTCCACCGGGTGGGCGTTGAACATGAAACGGTCGAAGAACCGGTCGGGCAGGTCGTTCGCCGCGGCTGTCCGCGGCGTGACGAGATCGTCGTGGAACTCGGTGTCGCTCACTGTGCCTCCTTCGATCCGGGACGGGCCTGCTGGAGAGGAGGCAGCCCGGCGGTGCGGTGCGCCGCGTCGAGGAAGGAGCGGACCAGCGCGGGGTCGGTGTAGTAGGGGTCGCCGGAGCCCGTCCCGGCCCGCCGGCGGCTGTACTCGTACAGCGCGGCCAGCTTCCACAGCGCGAGCGTGGTGTACCAGGTCAGCCTCGACAGGCTGGGCCCGCCGAGGTCGCGGCCGGTGCGTTCGGCGTAGCGGGCGCCGAGTTCGGCGCGGCTGGGGTATCCGCCCTCGAGCTGCGCCGTCCCGAGCAGCTGGGTGGGGGTGAGCGGCTCGCCCGGCTCCGGCACGGACGCGAGGAAATAGCCGACGTCGAACAGAGGGTCGCCGATGGTCGCGAGTTCCCAGTCGAGCACGGCCGCGACCCGGCCCGGCGGGCCCGGCTCGATGATCACATTGCCGATGCGGTAGTCGTTGTGCACGATCGAGGCGCCTGACTCGGCCGGCGCGTGGTCGCGAAGCCACGCCTCGGCCACGGTGAACTCCGGCGGCAGCGCGCCGTGCGCGTCCGCGACCAGCCGGCCGAGCCGCCGGACATGGCGCGCGTTGAACCCCTCGGGCCGGCCGAGATCGTCCAGGTGCCTGGCACGCCAGTCGACCGCGTGGAGTTCGGCCAGAGTGTCGATGAGTGCTTCGCCTATCTCCCGGCGGGTGGCGGGGGTGTCCAGCGGGGTGGGGGTCGACGTGGTGACGACCGGCCCGCCGGTGAAGCTCATGGCGTAGAAGGGCACGTCGAGCACCTCGCCCGCCCGCGCGGTCGCGAGGACCGCGGGCACCGGGACCGGCGAGTCGCGCAACGCGGCCACCAGCCGGGCCTCGCGCAGGACATCGTGTCCGCCGGGCGGCACCGGGGGCGGCGGCGGGCGGCGGATGACGAGCTGGCGGGCGCCGTGGGAGACCAGGTAGGTGAGGTTGGAGTGGCCGTCGCCGATGCGCCGGGTGCTCACCGGCCCGTCGCAGAGGCCACGCTCAGCGAGGAAACGCTCGAGCCGCGAGCGGGTGGCCGCGTCCCAGTCCCATTCCGGTGCGGTGACGTCACCCGCCGCGGCGGCGCCCGGGTGCAGGTCTCGTGGCGGGCTCGTCGCCGCCGCGAGCTCGCTCATCGGCCGGTGAAGACGGCCGGGCGCTTCTCCTTGAACGCCGCGAGCGCTTCGGGCATGTCCTCGGTGCGGGTCAGCAGCGCCTGGCCGCGGTTCTCCAGCTCCAGAGCTGCGGCATAGGAGGTGATCTCCAGGTTGCGCTGGATGGCCCGCTTGGACAGTCGGACTCCGCCCGGTGAGTTCGCGGCGATCAGCCGGGCTGTCGCCAGGGTCTCCGCGAGCAGTGACTCGCTGGGCACGACCCGGTTCGCCAGCCCGATGCGCGCGGCCTCCTCGGCCCCGACCAGTCGACCCGTGTACCCGATCTCGGCCGCCCGGCCCGGCCCGATCAGCCGCACAAGATTGAAGGAGGTGCCGAGCTCGCCGATGGACAGGCCGACCCGCACGAACGCGGCGCTGAACTTCGCGGTGGGCGCCGCGTAGCGGATGTCGGCGGCCAGCGCCAGGGCGAGGCCACCACCGGTGGCGGGGCCGTGGACCGCGGCGAGGACGGGGAAGGGCAGATGCCGGATGGCCTGGATGCCCCCGGTGGCGGTCTCCTGGAACGCGAGGAACTCGCGCACGCCCATCCTGGTGATGACGTCGATCTCGTCGAGGTCGAAGCCGGCGCAGAAGGCCCGGGTTCCCGCGCCGGTGAGGACGAGGGCCCGCAGACCGCTGTCCCGCAGCGCCAGAGCGGCCGCACCGAACTCGTGGAACATCGTGACGGTCTGGGAGTTCATCCGCTCCGGGCGGTTGACGCGCAGGACCGCGATGGCGCCGTCGAGCACCTCGATGGCGAGTGTCTCGAACTCGGGCAGCGCCAGGGCGGCGACGCTCGGCGCCGCCTCCCTCGGCGCCGCCTCCCCCGGTAAAGCTGTCCCGTTCACTGTGCTGGCCACGGTGTCAATCTCCTCTGAAGACAGGCGTGCGCTTTTCACGGAAGGCGGCCAGTGCCTCGGGCATGTCCTGGCTGCGGGTCAGCAGCGCCTGACCACGGTTCTCGAGCTCGAGCGCGGCCGCGTAGGAACCGACCTCGAGGTTGGCCTGCAACGCCCGCTTGGACAACTGCACGCCGCCGGGCGAGTTCGCGACGATCTGCTCGGTGAGGCGGAAGACGTCGTCCAGCAGGCCGCCGGACTCGCTCACCTGGTTGACGAGCCCGATGTGCTCGGCTTCGCGCGCGTCGACCAGGCGGCCCGTGAAGCAGATCTCGCTGGCGACAGCCGGCCCGACCAGCCGGGTGAGCAGCCAGGAAACCCCCAGGTCCCCGGCCGACAGCCCGATGCGCACGAACGCCGCGTTGAACTTCGCCTCCGGCGACGCCAGCCGGATGTCCGCCGCGAGCGCGAGCGAGAGCCCGCCGCCGGCGGCCGGACCGTTGACGGCCGCGACGACCGGCACCTTCAGTGATCGGATCGCCAGCAGCGCCCGCGCCGCGCGCTCCTGCTGGTCGAGCATGCCCAACGCGCCCAGACCGGGTAGTCCGTCGGCGGCG
This sequence comes from Frankia sp. RB5, assembly GCF_059816245.1. Classification (NCBI taxonomy): domain Bacteria; kingdom Bacillati; phylum Actinomycetota; class Actinomycetes; order Frankiales; family Frankiaceae; genus Frankia; species Frankia sp. RB5. Next base: position 56,519 of record NZ_JCBATA010000005.1, on the reverse strand, counting down.
GCCAGGTCGAAGCCCGCGCAGAAGGCACGGCCGGCACCGGTGATGACCAGGACCCGCGCGCGGCTGTCCGCGTCGAGCCGCCGGGCGAACGCCTCCAGCTCGACGAACATCGTGTCGGTCATGGCGTTGTAGCGGTCCGGCCGGTTCAGCGTGAGCAGCACGACGCCCGGCCGCGGTTCGTCGGTCAGGAAGGTCTCGTAGGTCGGCGTCGTCATCTGTCCGCCTCCTGTCATCGGTGACGAGCGGTTCGTCGAAGGTGAGTGGCCCAGTGGCCTAGTGGCCCCGGGAGCGCGGCCGGGGCGGGACATCTGGCGGATCCGCTCAGGCGAAGCGGGGCCGCCGCTTGTCGACGAACGCCCGGATGCCCTCGGCCGCCTCGCCGGTCTCGAACAGTTCCTGCTCCTGTTCGACCTCGTAGCGGAACCCCTCGGCGAGGGGGAGGTCGCCGGCGGCGTCCACGGTGCGCACGACCGCGAGCTGTGCGGGCAGCGACGGGCCGATCAGCTCCGCCGCCAGGGCCAGCGCGCCGCGCTCGCCGCCGCCGTCCTCGTCGACGAACCGGTCGACAAGCCCGATCGCCTGGGCCTCGCTGGCCGGCACCCGGCGAGCGGTCAGCATGATGTCGAGCGCGTGCGAACGTCCGACGAGGCGGGTCAGCCGTTGGGTGCCGCCGGCTCCGGGGATCAGTCCGATCTTCACCTCGGGCAGGCCGAGCGCGGCCCGGGGGCCGGCGACCCGCAGCGTGCAGGCCATCGCGAGTTCGAGCCCGCCGCCCAGCGCCAGTCCGTCGATCGCGGCGATCGACAGGAACGGAGCCGCCGCGAACCGGTCGTTGACGGCGCGCATCAGGTCGCCGTAGGCGGTGAACGACGCGGCGTCGATCGTGGCGAGGTGCTTGATGTCGGCGCCCGCGGCGAAGAAGCCGCGCAGGGCGGAGGTGACGACCACGACCTTGATGTCGCCCGCCGCTTCGGCGTGGTCGATGGCGCGGTGCAGACCCTCGAGCAGCGGCACGCCCAGAGCGTTGGCGGGTGGGCGGGCCATCGTGACGACCTGGATGCCCGGCGCGTGCGTCCGCCACGTCACGACCTGGTCCGCCGCGTCGTTCATCCCGGCTGGCTGGGCGGACGCCGTCGCCGCTGGTGAGGTGGGTACGGCTGGTGTGGTGGGCATTGTCATCAAGCCATCGTCAGGCCGCCGGAGACCGACAGCGTCTGCCCGGTGACGAAGCCGGCGCCGTCGGAGGCGAGGAACGCCACGGCGGGTCCGACATCCTCGGGGGTGCCCAGTCGCCGCATCGGCACCGCGCGCGTCATGCCGGCGATCACCTTCTCGGCGTCGGCACCTCCCTGGCCCCGCTGCGCGAAGGCACGCAGCGCCGGTGTGTCGGTCGGACCGGGGCAGACGGTGTTGACCGTGACGCCCTTGGTCGCGACCTCGCGGGCCAGCGTCTTGGTGAACGCGATGATCCCGCCCTTGGCGCCGGAGTAGACGGCCTCCAGGGAGGAACCCACCCGGCCGGCGTCAGAGCCGATGTTGATGACCCGGCCGAAACGGCGCTCGATCATCCCCGGCAGGACGGCCTGGATGACCCGCAGCGCACCCTTGAAGTTGATGTCGAGGATCTTGTCCCAGAACTCCTCGGTGGTCGCCACGAACGGCATGAAGTCGTCCCACCCGGCGTTGTTGACGACAACCTCGACGGGCCCGAGACCGGCCTCGACCGTCTCGACCGCCGCGTGCACGGAACCTGTGTCGGTGACGTTGATCTCGACGGGGATCGCGGTTCCACTCACCGCGGTGATCTCCTTCGCGGTGCGGGCCGCGACGTCGGCGTTCAGGTCGGCGACAGCGACCTGGAACCCGGCCTCGACCAGCGAGGCCGCGATGCCCCGGCCGATTCCCTGCGCTGCACCGGTGACGAGGGCAACACGGTTGGTCATGAACAACTCCTGTGAGTCCTGGGGAGTGGTGTGGTCGGTGGGCCGTCGGGAGCAGGGGTGACGCTCAGCAGACGACGCGGTGGTCGGCGGGCAGCGCGTGCCACGGGATCGGGCCGGCGACGATCGAGTGACTGGTGAGCCGGCGGCCCAGGGTGGCCTGGGCGTCCCGCGCCGCGTCGACCAGCGCGGGCAGGTCGACGCCGGTCTCCACGCCCATCTCGTGGAACATGCTGACCAGATCCTCGGTGGCGATGTTGCCGGTGGAACCGGCCGGGACCGGGCAGCCGCCGAGCTCGCCGAAGCTGGACTCGAAGCTGCCGCAGCCTGCTTCCAGCGCGGCGTAGGCGTTGGCCAGGCCCTGGCCGCGGGTGTTGTGGAAGTGCGCGGTGACCTCGACACCGGGTAGCCGGTCGAGCGCCGCGGCGAAGAACCGCCCGGCGTAGGCTGGGTTCGCCATCCCGGTCGTGTCGCCGAACCCCACCTCGACCGCGCCGGCCTGCGCGAACTGCTCGGCGAGGTCCAGCACCCGCTCCATCGGGACCGGCCCCTCGTAGGGGCAGCCGAAGGCGGTGGCGATGACGGCGCACAGCCGCAGGCCCTCGGTGCGGATCCGGGCGGCCATCACAGCCACGTCCGCCATCGTCTGCTCGACGGTCCGGTTGATGTTGCGCTGGTTGTGGGTCTGGGAGGCACTGACGAACAGCGCGACGGACTCGAACAGCCCACGGTGGCGCAGAGCGTTGTCGAGCCCGCGGCTGTTCGGGATCAGCACCATGCGCTCCACACCCGCGGGCAGATCGACTCCGCGCAGCACCTCGACCCCGTCGGCGAGCTGTGGGATGACGTCCGGTCGCACGAAGCTGGCGATCTCGATCCGGGCCAGCCCGGCGCGGCCCAGAGCGTTGATCAGTCTGATCTTGTCGGCGGTGGGGACGGTCTCCGGCTCGTTCTGGAAACCGTCGCGCGGGCCGACCTCGCGGATGTGTACCCGGCGCTGCTCGCCCGGGGTGGCGTTCGGGTAGACGGTCATCGGAGATCCTCCTGCTCCGTGAGGCTTCTGTGTAGCGACTCCTGATGCTGGGGCGCGGCGATCCGGATCAGGCGCCGAGCGCGTTCGGTCACCGTCTGCCCGGTCAGGAGGGCGACCCCGTGTTCGGTGACGACCGCGTCCACGTCGACGCGGGCGGTCGTGACCACCCGCCCGTGCAGCACGGGCGTGATCGTCGACTCGCCGCCCGACTCCGAGCGCAGCGCGATCACCGAGCGTGCCCCGGTCAGCGACGCCGCCCGGCTGAAGTCGACCTGGCCCCCGACCGCTCCGATGTGGACGCCGCGGCGGATCTCCGCGCCGACCTGGCCGAGCAGGTCAACCTCGATGGCGGAGTTGACCGAGACCAGCGACTGCAGACGGGAGAGCACCTCCGGGGCGTGGGTGTAGCTGGCCGCCCGGAACTCGACCGGGAAGTCGGCGAGCCGGTCGTAGAGGGACGTCGACCCGAGCGCCGCTCCGGTGACGACCAGACCTCGGTCGATCTCCTTGCGGGCGCCGGTCACCACGCCCTTCTCGACCAGGTCGAGCACGCCGTCCGTGATCATGCCGCTGTGGATGCCCAGGTCGGTGTGGGTGGCGAGGGCTTCGAGCACCGCCGCGGGAAGCGTTCCGACGCCGATCTGCACCGTGTCTGCGTCGCGGATGAGACCGGCGACATGTTCGGCGATGGCCCTGTCGACGGTGTCCGGTTCCCGGGGGACCGCCTCGAGCAGCGGGCGATCCGTCTCGACTGTCGCCGCGAACGCGTCGAGCGCGAGTCTGGGCGCGCCTCGGGTCGCGGGCATCCGGTGATTGATCTCGGCCAGCAGGAGCCGGGCGTGCGGCAGCGCGTCGGCGATGTACTCGACACCGATCCCCAGTGACACCATCCCGTCGGCATCCGGTGCCGAGACCTGCAGCAGGCCGACGTCGCAGGGCAGCATGCGGGTGGCGAACATCCGCGGGAGCGAGGAGTAGTGGCACGGCACGACATCGAGGCGACCGTGGCGGCTCAGGGACCGAAGCTCACCGAGCCCGCCGTAGGACAGGACTGTCAGCTCGTCTGGCAGCTCCCGGGTCAACCGCCCGTTCCAGGTCAGGCCGCAGAAGGCCCGCACGGGACCGATCGAGGCGATCTGGTCGAGCAGCGCGTCGACCAGCACCGATGGCTCCGCGCCCGCCTGTCCCCACCAGACGCCGTCGTCAGGCCGCAGGTATGACGTGAAGTCGATCATCCCGCGACCCGCTGGATCAGCGTCGCGGTGCCCAGGCCGCCGCCGCAGCACATCGTGACCAGCCCCAGCTCGACGTCGCGCCGCTCCATCTCGGCGAGCAGCGTGGCGAACAGGCGCGCTCCGGTCGCGCCGACCGGATGGCCGAGCGCGATCGCCCCGCCATTGACGTTGACCCGGTCCATGTCCGGCCGCAGCTCGGCTTCCCAGGCCAGCACCACAGAGCTGAAAGCCTCGTTGATCTCGATCAGGTCGATGTCGTCGATGGTCAGGCCGTTGCGTTCGAGCAGTTTGCGGGTGGCGGGGATCGGCCCGGTGAGCATGATGACCGGGTCGACGCCGACGGTCGTCTGATCAAGGACGCGGGCGCGAGGGGCCAGACCGTGCTCGGTGGCCGCGCGGGGCGACGCCAGCAGCACGCCGGCAGCCCCGTCGCAGATCGGTGACGATGACCCGGCGGTCACCCGGCCCTGCGCCGGGGGCCGGAAGACCGGCTTCAGGCCGGCCAGGATCTCGGTCGTCGTGCCGGGCCGGATCGTCTGGTCGCTCGCCCGGCGGGTGCCGTCCAGGTCGAGCGGAATCATCTCTCGCTCGAAGTGCCCGGCCTCGACCGCGGTGGCCGCCAGCGCGTGCGAGCGTGCCGCGAACTCGTCCATCTCGGCCCGCGAGATGCTCCAGCGGTCGGCGATCAGCTCGGCGCTCTCACCCTGCGGCACGAAGTCGTAGCGGTCGCGCAGCGCGGGCGGCCACGGGTCGCCGTAGAGCTCGGAGATCCGGGCGGGCGAGTCCATCGGAACGTGGTGCATGTGCTCGACCCCGCCGGCGAGGACGATGTCGTGCGTGCCGGACGAGACGAGGGCGGCGGCCATCTCCACCGCGGTCTGCGCGCTGCCGCAGCGCCGGTCGAGCACGGTGGCGGGCACCCGCGGCGGGTAGCCGGCCTGCAGCCAGGCGTTGCGGGCGATGTTGCGTGACTGTTCCCCGAAGGGGGCCGTGCAGCCGACCACGAGGTCCTCGACCACGTCCGGGGCGAGCCCGGCGGCGGTGAGCAGGGACGAGTAGACCGTGCCGAGCATCTCGTTCGGGTGGACGTCGCGGTACCAGCCGCGCTTGGGGTGGGAGCGGCCGATCGGTGTACGCAGTGCCTCGACGATCAGCGCGTCCCGCCCGGTCGAGGCGAAGGGGGAGTCGCCGTGCGCGCGAGAGGTCGGCATCTCACATCACCGTCCCGCCGTCGACGGCGAGCACCTGACCGGTGATGTAGGAGGCCGCGTCGGAGGCGAAGAACACGAAGCTGGCGGCGATTTCCGCGGGCTCGGCCCAGCGTCCGAGGGGCACCCGGGCCAGCGTGAGCGCGGCGAGCTTCTCGTTGCCCCGGATGTTCGCTGTCATCGAGGTCGCCGCGAGCGGCGCGAGCGCGTTCACGGTGATACGCCGCCGGGCGAGCTCACGGGCGAGTGACTTGGTGACTCCCAGGACACCGGCCTTGGCGGCACTGTAGTTGACCTGTCCGATCGTGCCGACCAGGCCGGCGGCGGAGGTGACGTTGATGATCCGCCCGGTCCCGTCATCGGGCAGGAACGGCAGCGCGGCCTGGCTGACCGTGAAGGTCCCGCCCAGGTGGATGGCGACCACCCGCTCGAACTGGCCGGGCTCCATCTTGTCGAACATCGCCGGCGCGATGGCGCCCGCGTTGTTCACGACGATGTTGAGGGTGCCGCCGCCGAGGTCGGCGGCCTGTTCGGCCGCGGCCCGGGCCGCGTCGGCGTCACGGACGTCGAGCACGGCCGACCCGGCACGGCCGCCAGCGGTGACGATGCCGGCCGCGACGGCCGCCGCGGCGTCCTTGTCGACATCGGTTACCAGTACCGCCGAGCCGGCCCGCGCGAACGCGTGGGCGACGGCGGCACCGATGCCGTTGCCCGCGCCGGTGACGAGGGCTGACCGGCCCGCCAGGGAGAACGATGACGTCGATGGCCCCGGTGTCGGTGTGGGGCTGGCGGCCGGCATCAGTAGCTCCTCGGCAGTCCGAGGACGTGGGAGCCCAGGAAGTTGAGGACCATCTCCTGGCTGAGCGGTGCGATGCGCAGCAGCCGGGCCTCGCGGAAGTACCGGGAGACGTGGTACTCCTCGGCGTAGCCCATGCCTCCGTGTGTCTGCAACGCGCGGTCGGCGGCGTGGAAGCCGGCATCGGCGCACAGGTACTTGGCCGTGTTCGCCTCGCGGCCGCACGGCTTGCCGTTGTCGTAGAGCCAGGTCGCCTTGCGCAGGACCAGCTCGGCGGCGTCCAGTTGGGCCAGGGAGTCCGCCAGGGGGAACTGCAGACCCTGGTTCATCCCGATGGGCCGGCCGAAGACCTCACGCTCGTTGGCGTAGCGCACCGCGCGTCGAAGCGCGGCGCGGCCGAGGCCGAGAGCCTCCGCGGCGATCAGCATCCGTTCGGGATTGAGTCCGTCGAGCAGGTAGGTGAAGCCCTTGCCCTCCTCACCGACGCGATGCTCTGCCGGCACTCGCAGATCGTCGATGAACAGCTCGTTCGAGCTGACCGCGTTGCGGCCCATCTTCCTGATGGGGCGGATGTCGACGTGATCCCGGTCGAGATCGGTGAGGAACAGGGTCATGCCGTCGGTCTTGCGGGCCGAGTCCTCGAACCGGGTGGTGCGGGTGAGCAGCAGGACCTTCTCGGACTCAAGTGCCTTCGAGATCCAGACCTTGCGGCCGTTGATGACGTAGTCGGAGCCGTCGCGCCGGGCGAAGGTCGTGATCCGGGTGGTGTCGAGGCCCGCGCCCGGTTCGGTGACGCCGAAGCAGACATGCAGGTCGCCGTTGACGATGCGGGGAAGGGTCTCCTGCTTGAGCTCCTCGGAGCCATGCACGACGACCGGGTGCATGCCGAAGATCGACAGATGCATCGAGCTCGCCGCGTTCATACCGCCGCCGGAAGCGGAGACCTCCTCCAGCAGCAGCGACGCCTCCGTGATGCCGAAGCCGTGCCCGCCGTGTTCCTCCGGGATCGTGATCCCGAGCCAGCCGCCGTCGGCGAACGCCCGGTAGAAGTCGGTCGGGAAGTCGTGCTCTTCGTCCCGCTTCATCCAGTACTCGTCGTCGAACTTCGCCGCGAGCTCGGCCACCGCCCTGCGGATCGTCGCCTGCTCGTCGGTGAGATCGAAGTCCATGCCGGCCTCCCTTCACTATTTGGCATAACCATATCTATGGACTGACCAAAAGTGCTACCGATCGGGGAGCAGGTACGTCGCGAGGACCTCGTTCCAGGCCGTCGGGCTGCCGTACAGGAACTCGTCGAGCTTCGCCCGCTTGTAGAACAGATGCAGGTCGTGTTCCCACGTGTAGCCGATCGCGCCGTGCATCGTGAGAGCCGAGTCCGCCGCGCGGGCCCCCTCCGCTGTGACCTGCGCCTTGGCCGCCGCCGCGTGGGCGAGTGCCCACGGGTCGCCGCCCTGGACGGACGCGGCGGCGAAGTAGACCACGGAGCGGGCCGCCTCGCTGCCCACCAGGATCGTCGCGGCGGCGTGCTTGACGGCCTGGAAGGATCCGATCGGGACGCCGAACTGGTGGCGCTGCAGGCTGTACTCGACCGCCATGTCGAGCATCCGTTCGCTGGTACCGAGCGAATCGGCCGCGACCAGTACCGCGGCTCGCGCGGCGGCGTCCGCGAGCAGTTCCTCAGGTCTGGTGCCCCCCTGGTCGCGCACGTCGGCGGGATCGGCCAGCGGTGTGCAGGGCGCGCAGTCGAAGGCCACGTCGGCCACAGACCGGGAGCGGTCCAGCAGGCTGCGCGGTGTGATCCGGACCCCCGGCCCGGCTGGGTCCACCAGGAACAGGGCCAGGCCCTCGTCGGCGGCCACAGGGACCACCAGGGCGCCGACCTCGCCGGCGGCGAGCACCCGAGGAACAGCGCCGCTGACGCGACCCTGCGCGTCAGCGGTCAGGGCCGGGGCTTCGGAGACGATCGACTCGGCGTTGACCGCGAGTGTCGCGCCGGTGCCGTGGACCGCGCCTTCGAGGACCTCAGGCCGCGCTGCGAGCACCGGGAGGATGACCATGGTGGCGAGCCACGCCGCCGAAGGGACCGCGTGGCGTGCCAGCTCCTCGGCGGTCAGCGCGAGTTCCACCATTCCGCCGCCCTGGCCACCCACATCCTCCGGGACACCCACGCCCGACCAGCCGTCCGCGCGCAACCGCGTGGTGAACGTCGCTGGATCGCCGGCATCCAGCCAGGAGCGGGCGACGTCGGGTGGCGCGACGTCGCCGAGCCAGTCGCGCAGCGCCTTCCGATACGCGGTCTGCTCCTCCGACAAGCTCCACTGCATGGACAACCTCTCGTTGTGTCTCGACTCGATGTGCTCGACGGCGGTCGGGCCGCCGGTGGAACGGCTGCTAAATTAGGTACGACCAAAAACCTGGAGCTTGGGGGCGTGATGGCTGCTGCGGGCCGACCGAGTCCGCGGGATCGTCACGCGGTTCGCCTGGGGCCTATGCAGGTCCCCAAGGCCTCCGATGTCCTCGCCGAGGAGCTGCGGGAGCGGATCCTGCGGGGCGAGTTCCGCGAGGGCACCGTGTTGCCGCCGGAGCGTGAACTCGTCGTGCAGACCCAGATGAGCCGGACCACTGTTCGCGAGGCACTTCGCATTCTTGAGGTGCAGGGGCTGATCAGGATCAAGACCGGCCGCTCGGGTGGTGCCTACGTCCAGGTGCCGGGCGAGGAGTCGGTGGCCAGTTCCGTCAACCTGATGATCCGTGGTCGTCGGATCCGCCTGGCGGCGCTTCTCGAGACGCGGGAGGCGATTGAGCCCGCCTGCGCTCGCCTGGCGGCCAAATACCGCACGGACAGCGATCTCGTCGCGCTCGAGACGGCAAACGTCGCGATCTCCGTGGAAAGTGGTTCGCTTGCCGATTTCCTGCAGGCGAACGTCGACTGGCATGTTGCGGTCGCGACCGCCAGCCACAACGAGTTGCTCACCGGGTTCATGTCCGCGCTCTCGCGGGCCATCTACGCGAGTACCGACAACCAGGGTTTCATCGACGCCGAGGTCCGAAGCCTGACGCTCCGGGCGCACCAGAGGATCACCGAGGCCATCCGGGCGCGTGACGCTGACGGAGCCGTGCGCCGCATGAGCCGGCACGTGCACGCCTACGCCGAGGCGGTTCTCAAGATCGACGAGCGTACCGCCATCGAGGTACCCGAGGGCTGATCCGCCGGGCCCACCGCTCCCGGGGGCCCGGCTCACCGAAGATCCCTGACCTGGGCCCGGATGGCCTCGACGGCCTCCGGGTTCTCGGCACCTGACAGGTCACCGGCGTCGGTGCCCAGCACGGCGGCACGCACCGCCCGGCGCAGGATCTTGGCCGACCGGGTCTTGGGCAGAGCCTCCACCCGCACGACCTGGGAAGGGGCGAAGGGCTTGCCGACCTGGGAAGCGACCCGCTCACGCAGCCGGCGGGCGACTCGCTCGCCAGTAGGGCAGCTGCCTTCGCTGTAGTTGGGGTGAGCGACCCAGAATGCCCAGACGGCCTCGTTCTTCGTCGGGTCGGGGATGCCGACGACCGCGCTTTCGGCCACCGCCGGGTCCGCTGCGAGCACCGCCTCGATCTCCGCTGGCGCGACACGTTTGCCAGCGACGTTCATGACGTCGTCGGAGCGGCCGAGGAGATACCAGTCTCCGTGTTCGTCCACCAGGGCGAAATCGCCCTGTCGCCACATATCCGGGAAGGTCGACCAGTACGTCTCCAGATAGCGTCGGTCGTCCCGCCATACTCCCTGGGTCATGGCGGGCCAGGGTTGGCGGCACACCAGTTCACCGATGGCTCCCCGCAGCGGATGCCCGTTGTCGTCGACAACGTCGACATCCATCCCGAGTGCCGGCCCGCCAAGCGAGCAGCTGGCGATGTCCTCGACGGGGTAAGGGGACAGGAACGATCCGCCGACCTCGGTGCCGCCGGAGAAGTTCACGACCGGCACCCGCTCGGTGAACACGTCGCGGGCCAGCCACTCGTAGGACTCCGGGTCCCATGGTTCCCCCGTCGATCCCAGGACTCGGACTGACGAGAGATCCTGCGTCGGCAGGCCCTCCGCGGCCGTCCGCAACGTGCGGACCAGGGTCGGGGACACCCCCAGGGTCGTCACTGCGTGGCGTTCCACCAGCCGCCACAACCGGGTGCTGTCCGGCATGTCCGGGGAGCCCTCGTAGAGGACAAGGCTTCCTCCGCAGGCATGGGTGCCCAGAACGGTCAGCGGCCCCATGATCCAGCCCATGTCGGTAATCCAGCACAGCGAGCGCCCGGGGCCGATCTCGAAGCCGTAGGCGAGCTCGCTGGCGACCTTCGTCAGGAAGCCGGCATGGGTGTGCACGGCGCCCTTCGGCCGCCCGGTCGTCCCGGATGTGTAGCCCAGAAGCAGCACATCCGAGGCCGACGTGGGCGCTGTCACCGGGTTGGGTGGCTCCTCCAGCAGGCTTCCCCAGGACACGGTCTGCGGATCGCCGCCCTCCTCGGCCGAACGTCCGAGGCTCGTATCGACGGTGGTCTCGCCAAGGTTCGCCACGACAACGACCAGTTGCACGGTCGGGCATTGCGCGATCGCCTCGTCGAGCCGCGGGCGCATCGGGACCGTTCGACCACGGCGCACGGTGCCGTCCGCGGTGATGACCGCCTTCACGTCCGCGTCGCGAAGCCGGGCCGCGATGGCTCCGGGAGCGAAGCCGGAGAACAGCGGCACCGCGATGGCTCCAATGCTCGCCACCGCGTAGAGCGCCACGACCGCCTCGGGGATCATCGGCAGGTAGAGAGCAACGGTGTCACCGGGGCCGATCCGGTGCCGGCGCAGCCCGCCGCGTATCCGGGCGACCTGTTCCGAGAGCTCGGCGTACGACAGCTCCCGCACCGTGCCGGCCTCGGTCTCGTGGACGACCGCCGGCGCGTCGGGACTCTGTTCGGCCCAGCGGACCAGGCACGTGTCCACCACGTTCAGTTCCCCACCCGCGAACCACCTGGGAAACTGCGGTCCACCGCTCGCGTCCAGCACCGTGTGATAAGGGCGGCGGAACCGGATAGCCAGGTCGGCCACGACCGCGTCCCAGAAGGCACCGACGTCGGCGACCGACACGGCTCGCAGGGCGTCGGCGTCGGCCACCCCGAAACGGCGCATCAGCCGGGCCACGTTCGCGTTCTCCCGGTACTCCTGGTTCGGGTGCCAGATATAGGTCACGTCAGCTCCGAGGCAGTCCGAGCATGCGCTCGGCGACGATGTTGCGCTGGATGAAGGTGGAACCCCCGGCGATAGCGGTGCCGCGAGCCTGGTACGCCAGACGCAACCAGCGGTCGGCGGCAGCGCCGCCGTCCGCCGGCCCGAACTGGTCGCCGAGAGGCTCGAGCGAGAGCCGGAAGTCGGCGAGGTCCTCGACCAGCGGGCAGAAGTACAGCTTGCCGATCGAGGTGACCGGGCCCGGCGGCTCACCGGCGGCGGCGGCGGAGATGACCCGCTGACCGATGGCACGGTGTACGAGCGCTCGGCCCCAGAGGTCCGCGACCCGCTGGCGGATCAGGGGGTCGGTGGCGAGCGGGGTCCCGTGGGCCGTGGCACGCGCGCGGACGACGGCGATGATCTCCTCGACCGCCCTGGTGGTGTTCACCCGGCCGGTCGCGATCGCCACCCGCTCGAAGGCCAGCGTTCCCATCGCGACCTTCCAACCTCCGTCGACCTCGCCGACCACCGCGTCGTCGGGCACGAAGACCTCGTCGAGGAAGACCTCGTTGAACTCGGCCTCGCCCAGCATGTGCGCCAGTGGACGCACGGTGATGCCGGGGGAGTCCATCGGCAGGAGGAAGTAGGTGATGCCGCGGTGGCGCTCGCCGCCTCCGGTGCGGGCGAGCAGGATGGCATGCGCGGCGAGCTGTGCTCGACTGGTCCAGATCTTCTGGCCGCTGATGCGCCAGCCTCCGTCGACCTTGGTCGCGCGGGTGCGTAACGAGGCCAGATCGGAGCCGGCCTCGGGCTCGGAGAAGAGCTGACACCAGATGTGCTCGCCGGTCAGGATCGGCCGGAGCAGGCGCCGCTTCTGGTTGGCGGTGCCGAAGTGGGCGATGGTCGGCCCGGCGAAGTCCTCTCCGATGATGTTCAGCCGCTCGGGGGCTCCCGCCCTGTCGCATTCCGCTGTGAAGATCGCCTGCGTCCGCTCGTCCAGCCCTCGGCCGCCGAACTCGACCGGCCAGGTGATCCCGGCGTAGCCCGCGGCGGACACCGCGGCCTGCCACTGACGCCAGAAGGGCGCCTTGTCCACCAGGTCCGCCGGTTCGGGCCAGGGCAGTTTCGGTAGTTCCCGCTCGAGCCACGCGCTCACTTCGGCGCGGAAGCGGGCCTCGTCCGGTGCGTCGGCGAGATCCATGGACACCACCTCCAAGGGTGCTTCGTTTCGCCGAAACGGTACTATAGGTCAGGCCAAATAGGCAGGTTGTCGGGACCGCCACGTGACGCTCCGGTCGACCACGCCGTGCTCGGATCGCCTGGTATCCCGCTCCTGGAGCAGAGGGGTGACCCGCAGTGGCGAACGAGGGGTCTGGGTCTCGCGCAACCGGGGCGGGACCGGCCCCGCCCCGCACGATCCAGTGGCTAGCGCCCCGACCAGCGTGGTTCTCGCTTCTCCCGGAACGCGGCCACACCCTCCTTGATGTCCTGGGTGGTGAAGGCGAGCGCGAGCTGGCCCTGGAGGTGAGCCAGCGCGGCGTCGAGCGGCTGGTCCCGGGTCGCGTCGATGGCGTCCTTGCCCATCCGCATGAGCAGCGGCGAACGGGAGGCGACCAGCCCCGCCCAGCGGTCGACCTCGGCATCGAACCGTTCGCCGGGCACCACCACGTTGACCACCTGGAGCTGGGCGGCCTCGTCGGCGGAGATCAGCCTGCCTGTCATCATGAGCTCGTTCGCCTTCGCCCGCGGCACGCTCCGGTAGATGAGCGCCGAGATCATGAAGGGGAAGACGCCGACATTGATCTCGGGGCAGCCGAATCTCACGCCGTCACGGGCGATGATCAGGTCGCATGCCAGGGCGAGACCGAAGGCACCCGCGAGGACGTCGCCACCGGCCGCGCAGATGCTTGGCTTGCCCAGCCCCCCGAGTAGCCGGTAGACCCGCGGGAACCGGTCCAGGCCGGAGTACTTCTCGATCGTCGGCGTGTCGCTGGCGAACGCCTTGAGGTCGCCACCGCTGGAGAAGACCCGGCCGTCGCTGGACGCCAGGACCACCACCCGCACCGAGTCGTCCGCCCGAACCCGCTCGAGGTGCTCGATCAGCTCATCGAGCAACCGGTCGCTGAGGGCGTTGCGGGTCGCGGGATCGTCGAGGGTGATGGTGGCGACGCCTCGGGGGTCGAGGTCGTAGCGGACGACGGAGGAGGGCATGGTCTTCCTCTGGGCTCGGGGCGCGCGCGGCCCGCGGCGCGCGGCGCGCAGACGCATCGCGGTAGCGGGAACGCGTGCCGGGCTGGATGCGAATGCCGCACCACGGTCCGCGCGGCGGGACCGGGTGATCAGTCGTGAGTCAGAACGATCTTTCCGAAGGCGGCGCCGGCCTCAAGGCGCTCGTGCGCGAGCGCCGCCTCCGCCAGCGGGAACGTGCGGTCGATGACCGGCGGCGCGACCTTGTGGTCGTCGAGAAAACGCAGGAGCCCGGCCATGTCGCGCAGGCTGCCCATCGTCGTGCCGATGAGTTCGTACTGCCCGAAGTAGAAGGGGCGGATCGGCAGGCTCGCCCGCTGTGCGGCGTTGGCGCCGAGCACCACGCACCGCCCCCCGGGCGCAAGGCAGCGCACCGACTCCTCCCACCGCCCGACGCTGTCGAGCACGAGGTCGAAGCCCGCGCCGCCGGGGGTCAACGCGCGTGCCGCCTCGACCCAGTCGGCCGCGCTGTGGTCCACACCGTCGGTCGCGCCCAGGTCCCGCGCGGCGTCGATCTTGTGCCTGGCCCCCGAGGTGACGATCACGCGTGCGCCGGTGGCAGTGGCCAGTGAGACGGCCGTCGTCGCGACCCCCCCACTGGCCCCGAGCACGAGCAGTGACTCCCCGGAGCGGAGGCGGCCCCGGCTGAACAGCGCCCGGAACGTCGTCACCCCGACCAGGGGCAGGGCGGCGGCCTCGGCCAGGCTCAGGCCACGCGGCCGGGGGACGGCGCACTCGGCGGGCACGCTCACCAGTTCGGCGTAGGTGCCGGGATGATGGTCGCCCAGGATCTCCCAGCCCGTACCTGGTGCGGCGTCGCCGCCGCCCCAGAACAGCGAGGGCAGCACGACGACCGCCTCGTTGGTGTCCACGCGCACCCCCGCCCCGTCCGCACCGGGAACGTGGGGGAGCGGCGACCGGTAGCGGCCCTGGCGCACCAGGACGTCATGCCAGTTGAGGGCGCTCGCCGCCAGTCGCACGGTGACCCAGCCGGCGCGCTCTGGTGGCGAGGGCACGTCCGCGGGCTGTAGTACCGGCGGCGAGCCATAGGACGTCATGACGACCGCGCGCACCGCTGCTCCTTGTCGATGAGGTGGCTTCCTGGCCCTGCTCTGTATCGGTCATACCATTGACGTTCAGTATAGTTTGAGCGCGGTCGGGCTGTGTCGAATCCGCCGGGTGTCGCGAGCCCGGTGCCGGCCTGTCGCCCGGCCTGACCTGGTGGATGGGCGGGTAGGCCCGCCGCGCGGGACGGCGCCGCGGCGCCGCGGGTCGGATCGCTGAGGGCGGTGGCTCGCTCGCGGACGGACAGGGGCGGTCGCCGCGCAAGGGGTAGAAAAGCCCCTCTTCCGGGTGATGGGTTCGGTGTGAGTCCACTCACATGATGGACGCAATCCACTTCGAGCCGGGCCGCCGCGATCAGACGGCGACCGCCCCTGACGCAGGGAGCGCCTCATGACCATCGCGGACAGCACGCTGATCGTCGACGTCCCGGAGGAGATCGCCAGGCTGGTCGCCCTCCCCGAGGGCCACCGGGAGGACGCGCCGCTGTTCGAGGCGTACCGGTGGCTGCGTGAGAACGCCCCGCTGGCGAAGGTGTCCGTCGAGGGTTACGAGCCGATCTGGCTCGTCACCAAGCACGCGGACATCATGGAGATCGAGCGGCAGCCGGCGATCTTCACCAGTGGCGGCGGCGAGGCTCCGGGCTCGCACAACCCGATCCTGCAGAACCAGGCTGGTGACGAGTTCACGAAATCGTTGACCGGTGGCAGCCTGCGGATCCTCGAGACCCTCACCTACCTCGACCCGCCCGAGCACACGATGGTCAAGGACATCGCCAACGAATGGTTCCGGCCGGTGTCGCTGAAGAAGTGGGAGGACCGCATCCGGGAGCTGGCCCGGCAGGCGATCGCCAAGCACCTGCGGCCCGGCTCGAACGACCTGGATCTGGTGGCCGGCTTCACCCTCGGCTACCCGCTGCACGTCATCATGACGCTCTTCGGCGTGCCGGCCGAGGACGAGCCGCGCATGATGGCGCTCACCCAGGAGTTCTTCGGCACCGCCGACCCCGAGGCCCAGCGCGCCGACACCGAGCCGCTCACGCCCGAGGCCGCGGCCCAGCAGTGGTCGGCCGCCATCCGCGACTTCTATGCCTACTTCGACACCTTCGTCGACGCCCGGCGCGCCGAACCCAGGGACGACCTCGCCTCGATCATCGCGAACGCCCGTACGCCCGACGGCGAGCTGTTCCCGAGGGAGGTCGCGTACGGCTGGTTCATCGCGATCTCGACAGCCGGTCACGACACGACGTCGAGCACCCTGTCCGGCATCCTCGAGGCGCTCGCGCAGCACCCCGAGCAGCTGGCCGCGGTGAAGGCGGACCTCTCGCTCATCCCCGACCTGGTGAACGAGGGCCTGCGCTGGGTGTCGCCGGTGAAGCACTTCGTCCGGCAGGCCAGCCAGGACTACGTGCTGCGGGGCCAGCAGATCACCGCGGGTGACCGTTTCATGCTCCTCTACCAGTCGGCCAACCGTGACACCGACGTGTTCGACGCTCCGGACGAGTTCCGCTTCGACCGCCGGCCCAACCGCCACATCGCCTTCGGCTACGGCCCCCACATGTGCATCGGTCAGCACCTGGCCAAGCTGGAGCTGCGGGTGATGCTGGAGGAGCTGCTGCCCCGGCTCGTGTCGATCGAGGTCACCGGCCCGCGCAAGGTCGTCCAGACGAACTTCGTCGGTGGGCTTCGCCGGCTTCCGGTGAGTCTGGAACTGGCGTGACCGATCGGGCTGGTACGGCCGGCCGGGTCGTCGTGGTCGGCGCCGGTCACGCGGGGGGCACGTTCGCGGCTCTGCTCTGCCAGGCGGGATTCTCCGGCGAGGTGGTGGTCTTCGGCGACGAACTGGACCCGCCCTACCACCGCCCGCCTCTCTCCAAGGAGTTCCTGAGCGGGCCGTTGGAGAAATGGCTGCGCGAGCCGGCCTTCTACGCGGAGCAGGGCGTCGCGCTGAGGCTGGGTGAGCGGGTCGTGCAGATCGATCGCGCGGCCGCGACGGTCACCTCGGAGAACGGACGGACCTGGTCCTACGACCATCTGGTGCTGGCCACCGGCGCGGCCTCCCGCTGGCTCGACGTGCCCGGCGCGGACCTCGACGGCGTCGGGATGCTGCGCTCGCTCGTCGACGCGCGGGTACTGCGCGACCGGGTCCGCGCAGCGGGATCGGTCGCGGTGGTCGGTGGCGGCTACATAGGGCTGGAGGTCGCGGCCGCGGTGCGGGGGAACGGCACCCCCGCCACCGTCATCGAGCGGGAGGACCGGATCCTGGCGCGCGTCGCCAGCGCCGAGCTGTCCGCGATCCTCGCGCGCTTCCACTCCGAGCGCGGCACAGCCGTGATGACCGACAGTGTGGTGCGACGGTTCGACGGGGAGGCCGGCCGGCTGCGTGCCGTCGTCGTCACCGGGCCCGACGGGGACGAGCGGCACGTGCCCTGCGACGTCGCGGTCGTCGGTGTCGGCGCGGTGCCGCGCGACAAGCTCGCCCGGTCCGCCAGGCTGACGTGCGACAACGGCATCGTCGTCGACGACGGGGCCCGCACGGACGACCCGAGGATCCTCGCGATCGGGGATGTCACCAGCCGGCCGGTCCGCGGCGTCACCGGCCGCATGCGCCTGGAGAGCATTCCCAGCGCGGTCGAGCAGGCCAGGCAGGCCGTCGCGACGGTGCTCGGCGGGCCGGCGGTCGAGCCGGAGGTCCCCTGGTTCTGGTCCGATCAGTTCGATCTCAAACTCAAGATCGCCGGCGTGCTGCGCGGGACGTTCGCGACCGTGGTGCGCGGCGATCCCGGCGCGGGGCGGTTCGCGCTGTTCCACCACCGCGAGGGCGTGCTGGTGGCTGTGGAGACCGCGAACGCGCCCGCCGACTTCATGGCCGGCCGTCGCCTGCTCACCGCCGGCCGGCCCGTCGACCCCGGCCGGCTCGCGGACCAACGGATCGGCCTGCGTGATCTCGTGACCGTCTGACCCGTCTGACCCGTCTGACCCGTCTGACCCGTCTGACCCGTCTGACCCGTCTGACCCGTCTGACCACTGCCTCCGCGCCCCCCTGACCTCGCGCCTGCGCGCCCCCGCAACCTCGCGCCCCCGCGACCTCGAACGACCAAGACCACCGCCTGAGGAGTAACCAACGTGCCGGCGATCACCTACGTCCTGCCGGACGGCACCGAGAAGACCATCGACGTCCCGATCGGTATGTCGATCATGGATGGCTCGGTTCGCAACAACCTGCCCGGCATCGTCGCCGAATGCGGAGGCGGATGTTCCTGCGCGACCTGCCACGTGCACGTCGACGCGCAGACCCGCGCGTTGTTCGACGAGCCCGCCGGGGAGGAGACCGATCTCCTCGAGTTCCTCGACGGTGCCGACGGGGACTCGCGCCTTTCGTGCCAGCTCATTGTCACCGGCGAGTGCGAGGGAATTCGCATCAACGTCGTCGACTCCAGCGCCTGAACCGGGCCCGCGGCGACGCGGCGGAGCCGAGGAAAAGAAGAGAAGACAAAGGGAGACGACAACCGATGAAGATAACCGCCGCTGTTCTCGACGAGCTGGGCGCGGATTTCAGCCTGCGGCCCCTGGAGCTGGCCGATCCCGCGCCCGGGGAGGTCCTCGTGGAGATCGTGGGCGTCGGGCTGTGTCACACCGACCTCGCTGTCCAGCACGGCCACCTGCCATTCCCGTTCCCGGCGGTCGTCGGTCACGAGGGCAGCGGCGTCGTGCGCGCGGTCGGCGCGGGCGTGACCAAGGTGGTGCTCGGTGATCCGGTCGCGCTCACCTTCAACAGCTGTGGCGCCTGCCCGGAGTGCCTGGCCGGTACGCCGGCGTACTGCGCGCGCTTCATGGAGGTGAACTTCGGCGGCGTGGGTGCCGACGGCGCGACCCGGCTGTACGACGGTGCGACCAGCGTGGGCAGCAACTTTTTCGGCCAGTCGTCGTTCGCCACCTACGCCCTGGCCCATGAGGCCAACGTGGTGAAGGTCCCTGACGGTGTCCCGCTGGAACTCGTCGGGCCGCTGGGCTGCGGCGTGCAGACCGGTGCGGGCGCGGTGCTGAACTCCCTGAACTGCCCCGCCGGTTCGTCACTCCTGGTCACCGGCGGCGGCTCGGTCGGGCTGTCCGCGGTCATGGCGGCCCGGGTCCGCGAGCTGTCGACGATCATCGTCGTCGAGCCCGTCGCCGCCCGCCGGGACCTCGCCCTCCTGCTGGGCGCGACGCACGTGATCGACCCGGCCGAGGGCGACATCGCCGGCCAGGTCCGCGCGATCATCCCCGGAGGGGTCAAGTTCGCCGTCGACACGACCGCGGCGGCCCCGGTGCTGGCCGCCGTGCTCGCCTCACTCGCCCAGCAGGGCGAGTTCGGCATGGTGGGCGTGCCGGCCGATCCCACCGCGGCGCTGACCGTCGGGCTCCTCGAGATGCAGGCCCGCGGCCTGCGGTTCCGCGGCATCGTCGAGGGCGACAGCAATCCGGATGTGTTCATCCCGCAGCTTGTCGAGTTGTTCAGGAGCGGCGAGTTCCCGCTCGACCGCCTGATCACCACGATGCCGTTCTCCCGGATCAACGAGGCCATCGCGGCCCAGGCCCGCGGCGACGCCGTGAAGATCGTTCTCACTCACGGGTAGTCGCCTGCGCGGCGACGGCGGCGACGACGGGACGGGGCCGGCGGCGACCTGATCGCGGCGCCGCGAGGATCCGGTGACCTCATCGAGCAAAGGAATGGACATGACCACGATCGAGTACGACAGCCTCTACATCGGTGGGCAGTGGGCGAACCCGGCGTCGACAGACCGCATCCAGGTCACGGAGGCGGCGACCGAGCGGCCCGCCGGCAGCGTGCCCGAGGCGGGCGAGCGCGACATCGACGCAGCCGTCGACGCGGCCCGCCGCGCGTTCGACGAGCCCGGCGGATGGAGCACCTGGGAGCCGGCTCGGCGCGGTGAGGTCCTGGAGCGCTTCGCCGCGGCGCTGGAGTCGCGGGGCGGTGAGACGGCCAGGCGGGTTTCGGTGCAGAACGGCATGCCGCTGTGGCTGGCGCAGAACTTCGAGGCCGGTTTCCCCGCCCTCCTGCTCCGGTACTACACCGGCCTGGTGGCGGACGGCCAGCGGGAGGTCCGCGCCGGCATGCTGGGCAAGAAGGCGCTGGTCCTGCGGGAGCCGATCGGGGTCGTCGCCGCGATCGTGCCGTGGAACGTGCCGCAGGCCATCACCTTCCTCAAGCTCGCCCCGGCGCTCGCCGCCGGCAACACCGTGGTCCTCAAGCCAGCTCCTGAGACGGTGCTGGACGCCTTCCTCATGGCCGAGGCGGCGATCGAGGCCGGGCTGCCCCCGGGTGTGCTGAACGTCGTCCCGGCCGGGCGCGAGGCGGGCGCGTACCTCGTCGCGCATCCCGGTGTCGACAAGGTGTCGTTCACCGGCTCCACCGCCGCCGGCCGAGCCATCGCCGAGACCTGTGGCCGGCTGCTGCGTCCGGTGACGCTGGAACTGGGCGGGAAGTCGGCCGCGGTGGTGCTCGACGACGCCGACCTGGGCTCCTCGCTGGAGTCGTTCTTCGCCGCCACTCTGCTCAACAACGGCCAGATCTGCTGGCTCGGCACCCGGGTGCTGGCGCCGCGGGCGCGCTACGGCGAGATCGTCGAGACCGTCACGGCGCTCGCCTCCTCCCTGACGATCGGCAACCCGCTCGACCCGGAGACGAAGGTCGGCCCGCTGGTGTCGCAGCGGCAGCGGGAGCGGGTGGAGTCCTACATCGCCAAGGGCCGGGCCGAGGGCGGCCGGGTCACGACCGGCGGCGGGCGCCCGGCGGGTCTCGACCGCGGCTGGTTCCTCGAGCCGACGATCTTCGCGGACGTCGACCCGAAAGCGACGATCGCCCAGGAGGAGATCTTCGGGCCAGTGCTCGCGGTGATCCCGTACACCGACGAGGACGAGGCCGTCGCCATCGCGAACGACTCCGACTTCGGACTCGGCGGCTCGGTCTGGACCAGTGACCCCGCGCGCGGCGCCGCGTTCGCCGGACGGGTCCGCTCCGGCACGGTCGGCGTCAACGGCTACGTCAACGACCCGTTCGTGCCATTCGGCGGTATCAAGGCGAGCGGCCTGGGACGCGAGCTGGGGCCGGAGGGGCTGGCGCCGTTCCAGGCGCTCAAGTCGATCTACCTCGACGAGGCCAACGACCCCGCCTGAGGGCTCCCCGCGCGGGCAGGACGAGCCCGTCGGCGGCCACCGACCGGGAGCGAGCGGCACGGCTGGCTTCCACGACCTTCATGAGGACGTCATGACCACCACGGAAAGATTACCCGAGGTCGCGATCCCGCCGTCCCCGCCTGGGCAGCGCACCGTCGGCTTACGCGTCCTGCTCGCCTGCCTGTGGTGCATTCCACCCGGCCTCGTGATCATCATTGCCGGGTGGGTGATGGCCGGCCTGATGCCGCCGCCACCGGCGCACGACACCCCGGCGGAAATCGCCGCCTACTACCGGGACAACACCACGATCATCCGGCTGGGCCTGCTGCTCATGCTGATCGGCTTCGCGGTGTGGGCGCCGCTGTTCGGCGTCATCACCCGCCAGATGCTGCGGGCCCGCCGCTCCCACCCTGTCCTGGCCTACATCCAGCTCGGCGCCGGCGCGACAACCTGGATCTTCCTCCTGTTGCCGTTCCTCATGCTGAGCGCGGCGGCCTTCCGCCCCGAGCGCAATCCGGAGATCACCCAGGCGCTGCACGACCTGGGATGGATCACGCTCTTCATGCCGCTGACGCCGTTCGTCGTGCAGAGCGTGGCGATCGCCGTGGCGACCCTGCTGGACGATCCGAAGAAGCCCCTCTTCCCCCGCTGGGTGGCCTACGTCAACATCATGGAGGCAATTTCCTTCCTTCCGGTCGGGCTGCTCACGTTCTTCAAGACCGGCCCGTTCGCCTACCACGGCGTGATGGTCTTCTGGGTTCCAATACTCGTCTACTTCGGCTGGATTCTGATCATGACGTATGTCTGCCACCGCTCGGTCATGAACGACGCCGCAGAGGCCGACGCCCGCGAGGCGGCACATGCGGGCTGAGGGCACGACGCTCGACGGGCGCGGGCGGGCGGCGACCACTGCCGGCGCCGGCCGCGGCCGCCGTAGCGGCCACATCCCGGGGGAGGCGGGCGTCTGGGTCCTCGTCCTCGGCGACATGATGGTCTTCGGCGTGCTGTTCGTGCTCTTCAGCCAGGCGCGTGCCGCGGACCCGGACGTCTTCGGCGCGTCACGGGAGACATTGAGCCTCCCGTTCGGCCTGCTGAACACTGTGCTGCTGCTGGGGAGCTCGTACTTCGTCGCCCGGGCCGTGCGTGCGCTGCGGGACCGCGACCTGGGTGGGGACGGCGGCGGCGGACGCCGGCCGGCGCTTTTCTTCCTGGCCGCTCTGGTCTGCGGCCTGGGATTCGCCGTGAACAAGGGCCTGGAATACGGCGACAAGCTCGCCCACGGAATCACGCCCGCCACCAACGACTTCTACCTGTACTACTACGTCCTCACCGGGATCCACGCGCTGCACCTCACCCTCGGGATGTGCGTTCTTGTGGTCCTCGTCCGCTACACCTGGAATCCGGCGCGCAAACCGAAGACCGCCGTCGTCGAGGGGTGCGCCTCCTACTGGCATCTGGTGGACGTCCTGTGGATAGTTCTCTTCCCGCTCCTTTATCTGGTGTGACGCCGGGGCGAGCGCCGGCCTCCGCCGCCCGTGCGGGCGATCGGGTGGTCTCGCTCGTGGTGGTCGCTCTCATCCTCGTGACCGGCCTGTCCACGTGGCTGGCCGAGGACCTGGCCGGCGACGGCGCGGGCCGGACGACGCTCATCATGACGATCGTCGCCGTCAAGCTGAGCATGGTCGGGCTTTTCTTCATGGAACTCAGAGACGCGCCGCGGCCCCTGGTCCTGTTGTTCCACGGCTGGATCGTCGCGGTCTGGGCACTGATCATCGGATTCCATCTCGTGGGGTAGCACCCGTCCGCGCGTCGGCTCCCGTTGCCGGGGGCCACGGGAGCCGACGCGCGGACGGGAACTCGACGATCACGAACCGACCTGGCGGCCTCCGGTGGGCCGGCCGCGCACCGAGGCGTCGGCCGCCGCCGATCGGGGTCGCGCAGCGTTCCGGCGGCGGCTCGACGGCCAGGTCCGGAGACCGATCCAGGCCTGGTTACTATGATGTCCGATAATAGGAAGGCAGAAGTGATGGTAGCGTGGGGACTCGGTTCGCCATAGGCCATGGGGGCCGTCCGTGTGACGCGGGCATCGTCGTGACGCGGGCATCGTCGTGGTCTGGCGGTCGACGGCAAGCGCCGCGACCATCGCTGTCCGCGTTGTGATGAGTACGCAACGGAAGGAAAGTGATGGTGGGGAGTGGTGTGGTGCCTGCGGGTCGCAAGGGGGCGCGGCTCAGTGGGCTTGGCGCGTATCGGCCGTCTCGTAGCCTCACGAGTGAGGAGCTCGGCCGTCGCTTCGGCCGGTCGGCCGAGTGGATCGAGATCCGCACCGGCTTCGTTTCGCGGTGGACGGCGGAGAAGCATGAGACGGTCGCTGTCATGGCCACCGCCGCTGCGGGCGAGGCGCTGCTGGACAGCCAGCTCCAGGCACAGGACGTTGACCTTGTCATAGTCGCCAGTTGCAGTAACGACCCGCGGGCGGGCGGGGTTGCGGCTCAGGTGGCGCAATCGCTCGGGGCCTCCCGAGCTGGAGCCATGGATCTCAACGCCGCCTGCGCCGGCTTCTGCTATGCGACTGCCGTCGCCGCCGACGCTGTCCGTGCGGGGTCCGCGCGCCATGTCCTGGTAGTCGCATCGGAGAGGATGACTGACCTTGTTGATCCAGACGATCTCGGTACGTCGATAATCTTCGGAGACGGTGCCGGCGCGGTGGTTGTCGGACCTGGTGACTCGTCCGCGATCGGGCCGGTCGCCTGGGGGCATGACGGCGAAAAAGCATCCTTCATCAAAATTGACGAAACTTCAAAATTCCTGCGGATGAATGGGCAGGCGGTCTTCCGTTGGGCCACCAGCGCCGTGCATCCTGTCGCTCGCTCGGCCTGTGAGCGCGCGGGTATCGCGCTGGATGATCTGGCGGCGGTGATCCCGCATCAGGCCAACCTTCGGATTGTCGACCAGATCGCGGCAAAGATCGGGGCCGGGCGAGCTGTGGTCGCGCGCGAAGGGGTCACGAGTGGGAACACGTCCGCCGCGTCGATCCCATTGGCCCTGCACTCCCTGCGGCGGCGGGGGGCTGTCGGGTCTGGCGATCACGCGCTTCTGATCGGGTTCGGTGCCGGCCTGAGTCTGGCTGCCCTGGTGGTCCAGGTGCCCTGAGTCCTGGCCTGTCCCTGTCCGCGCGGCCGGCATCACCATCCGGGTGAACCCGCTGGTCTGATCGGCCGCGGTTCGATTCGATGCGGCGCGGCGGTGGCGCCTGCTCCCGCGGCCGCCCGACTTCGCTGGCTTCAGTCTCTAGGACGCCCTACTATCTGGCTACCAACGAAATCCCCTGGCTGTCTCGTCGTCGTTCTGGGAGCGTGCCGCATGTCCGCAGTCACCGTGGCGAGCGAGGAGCGGCCTGCTCTACACGCACCCGTCTGTCCAGTTCGTGTCGTGACCGCGGCCGCGCTGTTCGACGGCCACGATGCGGCGATCAACATCATGCGGCGGATCCTTCAGGCTCAGGGGGCCGAGGTGATCCACCTGGGCCACGACCGTCGAGTCGACGAGATCGTGAGCGCGGCTATCCAGGAGGACGCGCAGGCGGTGGCGCTGTCCTCTTATCAGGGTGGGCACGTCGAGTACTTCACGTACCTGGTGGAGCGGCTGCGTGCCCGCGGCGCCGGGCACATCCGGGTCTACGGCGGTGGCGGCGGCGTCATCGTGCCGGAGGAGATCGAACTTCTCCACTCCCGTGGGGTCGCGCGGATCTTCTCCCCGGAGGACGGTCGACAGCTCGGGCTCGGTCTCATGGTCAACACCATCCTCCGGGAGAACGACGTCGATCTCACGGCGGCCACGCCGACGGTGGCGGCGCTGAGCGCCGGGGACGAGGCGACGCTGGCCAGAGCGATCACGGTCCTGGAAGCCGCACGGGACGACGACTTCGCCGCGGCTGTGCGGTCGGCGGCCGAACGTGATCGCCATGTTCCCGTCCTGGGCATCACGGGCACCGGCGGGTCGGGAAAGTCGTCGCTCACTGACGAGGTGCTGCGGCGGTTTCGCCTGGACCAGGGTGATGCGCCGCGCATCGCGGTGCTCGCGATCGATCCCACCCGACGGCGTGGCGGCGGGGCGCTGCTCGGCGACCGCATCAGGATGAACGCGCTCGCGACGACGCCTGACGAAACGATCGTGGGCCAGGAAGCTGATCCTGACGCCGGCGCGTGGGAGATCCGTCCACAGACCTTCTTTCGCTCGCTCGCGACCCGCAAGGCGGGAGGGGAGCTGCCGGAGCGGCTTGCGGACATCATCGCGGCGTGCAAGGTGGCGGGTTACGACCTGGTGATCGTCGAGACGCCGGGTATCGGTCAGGGTGACGCCGGCATCGTGCCGTTCTGCGACGTCTCGATGTATGTCATGACGCCGGAATACGGCGCCGCTTCCCAGCTCGAGAAGATCGACATGCTGGATTTCGCCGATGTCGTGGCGGTCAACAAGTTCGAGCGCCGGGGCGCTGAGGACGCGCGCCGGGACGTCGCTCGCCAGTTGCTGCGCAACCGGGAGGACTTCAGCGCCAGCTGGGAGGACCTGCCGGTGTTCGGCACGTCCGCGGCAAGGTTCAACGACGACGGGGTGACGGCTCTCTATCTGTTCCTGCGCGGCCTGCTCCAGGACCGTGGGCTGCGGCTCGAGCCCGGTCGCCTGGCGCAGGTGGACGTCCGTGCGTCCACCGGTCTGACGACGGTCGTGCCACCGGCCCGAGCGCGGTACCTGGCGGAGATCACCGAGGCTGTGCGCGGCTACCACGCGCACACCGAGGACCAGGCCCGGATCGCGCGGCGCCGCCAACATCTGGCGACCGCCATCGCCGAGCTCGAGGCGTCGACCGTCAGCTCGCCCTCCACCGCAGCCACCCCCCGCACCCCCGCCGGGTCTGCCGGTGGAACCTCGGATGGGGCCGCGACCGGGGGTGGGGCCGCGACCGCGGATGGGGCCGCCGGCGGGCTGCGGGACATCTGGCGCGCCGCTGACGCCGCGCTGGACGCCGAGACGCGTGAGCTGATCGAGTCCTGGCCGGCGCTGCGGGCCGAGCGGACCGGCGAGGAGATGGTGTACTCGGTTCGGGGCAGGGAGATCCGCACGCCGCTGGTGCGCACCACGCTCTCGGGCACGTCGGTGCCCCGGGTGGCGCTTCCGGACATCGATGATCACGCGCGACTCGTGCGGTTCCGCCGACGGGAGAACCTGCCGGGCCTGTTCCCGTTCACCGCGGGTGTCTTCCCCTTCAAGCGGGTCGGTGAGGCCCCTGCCCGGATGTTCGCCGGCGAGGGTGATCCGTTCCGTACGAACCGGCGGTTCCATCTGCTTTCCGCCGAGTCGACGGCTACCCGGCTCAGCACGGCGTTCGATTCCGTGACGCTGTACGGGCGGGACCCGGGTCCCCGTCCCGACGTGTACGGCAAGATCGGCACTTCGGGTGTGTCGGTCGCGACCCTGGATGACATGAAGGCGCTTTTCGCCGGATTCGATCTCTGCGCGCCGACGACGAGTGTCTCGATGACCATCAACGGCCCGGCGCCGACAATCCTGGCGATGTTCCTCAACACGGCTGTCGACCAGCGGCTCGAGGTCTTCCGCGCGGAACACGGGCGGGAGCCGGTCGCGGCCGAAGCGGCCGAGATCGCCGCGTGGGCGCTGGCGAACGTGCGGGGCACCGTGCAGGCGGACATCCTCAAGGAGGACCAGGGACAGAACACCTGTATCTTCTCGACCGAGTTCGCGCTGCGCTGCATGGCGGACATGCAGGAATGGTTCATCGACAACCGGGTGCGCAACTTCTACTCGGTGTCGATCTCCGGCTACCACATCGCCGAGGCCGGGGCGAACCCGATCAGCCAGCTCGCGTTCACGCTCGCCAACGGCTTCACCTACGTCGAGGCATACCTCGCCCGCGGCATGAACATCGACGACTTCGCCCCGAACCTGTCGTTCTTCTTCTCGAACGGCATGGATGCCGAGTACAGCGTGATCGGCCGGGTCGCGCGGCGGATCTGGGCGGTGACGATGCGCGAGCGCTACGGGGCGTCGGAACGTTCCCAGAAACTCAAGTACCACGTGCAGACCTCGGGCCGCTCCCTGCACGCGCGGGAGATGAACTTCAACGATATTCGGACGACCCTGCAGGCACTGTGCGCGATCTACGACAACTGCAACAGTCTGCACACCAATGCCTATGACGAGGCCGTGACCACGCCCACCGAGCAGTCGGTCCGCCGCGCGCTGGCGATTCAGATGATCATAGATCAGGAGTGGGGCCTCGCCGGCAACGAGAACCCGTTGCAGGGCTCCTATGTGATCGACGAGCTCACCGACCTGGTGGAGGAGGCCGTTCTCATCGAATTCGAGCGGATCTCGGAACGCGGCGGTGTTCTCGGCGCGATGGAGACCGGATACCAGCGCGGGCGGATCCAGGACGAGTCGATGCTCTACGAACGGCGCAAGCACGACGGGTCGCTACCGATCATCGGCGTCAACACCTTCCTCGGGCCGGATGCCGACGAGAAGGACTCATCCGCGCTCGAGCTCGCCCGGGCCACCGAGGAGGAGAAACAGTCACAGCTGCGCCGGCTCGCCGAGTTCGGCGCACGCAACGCGGACGCGGCGCCGGCGGCACTCGACAGGCTGCGCAAGGCCGCAGCGTCGGGCGGCAACACGTTCGCGGCGTTGATGGACGCTGTGCGCGTGTGCTCGCTCGGTCAGATCAGTACGGCGTTCTTCGAGGTCGGTGGGCAGTACCGGCGAAGCATCTGACGGCTTCGACGCCGGAGCTGACGCTCAGGCGGTTTCGCGTTCTGCGTCAGCTCGGCCGACTGGAGCTGGCTGGTTTCGCCGTCACTTCGTTGTTGCGGTGTCCTGATCCTCGGCTGGCTGGTGTGGAGTTTTCAGGGTGTGCGGGCTGGCGGCGCGGGACAGATCGAGTACGGCTGCCAGTGCGGTGGGGCCGAGTATGAGGAGGAATCCGCCGCCGGCGTAGTCGGCCTCCCATCCCCACGTGTAATACCGCGTCGCCTTGATGATGGGCATCAGCGACCAGGCTGTGCCGACGACGAAGGCCGCGACGGTCCAGCCGGGTCGCCGCACGCTGATCACAGTCGCGACTGTGATGCCGAGAATGACCGTGGCCGGCAGGATCGCCTGAATGGTGTCGACCGGCCCCTCCGGTCCGCGGTAGGCGGTGGACGGATTGGCGTAATACGCGTAGCCGTCAGGGCGGACAAGGAGGCAGCTGTAGCCCTCGGCTACTGCAAGGAACAGGACGAACAGCGCCGCGGCGGTGAGCAGGCCGCGGCGGTGGAGCTTCGTCGGTGTCCCCGCCAACGCCATCCCCGCCAGCAGGAACAGCACGAGGAGCAGATAGAGCGGTGGCCGCTCGATATCGGTGAGCGCGGCCACTAGCACAGCAGCGCAGACCGCGAGGCATGTGAGCCCCAGCAGCGAGCGAGCGGCGCGCCGCGCGCCGAGCAACGCGGCGACGAAGGCGGCCACCGGCAGCGGGTAGATCGCGGCGCCGACGGTGAGGAACGGGCCGAAGGCCAGACCGCCCCCAGCCAGATCTCCCGCATAGGCCGGCCACGGATCCGGCAGCACCTCCGCGACGACGAACAGGTCAGACGACAGCGCGGCCAGGGACGCCAACGCCAGAATCGCGATCCGTTGTCGCACCACCACGGGCACCAGGCCCAGCGACGCGCCGAGCCGAGCCGAGCAGCCAGGCCATGGGCGACCAGGTCGGCGATGTCCGCTGGGCTCGGCCTGGTCCGGCCGGCCGCGTCGGCCAGGTCCAGCAAGGTGGCGACGACCTCGTCGCCGTGATCCCGCCGCCAGCGAGGCGGATAGCACCGCAGCAGTCGGCGGTAGGCGACTTCGAGCCGGGACGGCGTCATGCCGGCGCCGCCCCCAGGCCCCGGCGGGAACGGAGCCGGCGCTCGGCCGCGGCGGCGTTCGACCGAAGCCGGTCAACCTGAGCTGCGAGGACGTCGGCACCCGTATCGGTGAGGTCGTAGTACCGGCGGAGCCGGCCGTCGACCACCTCCTCGCCGCTCGGGCGCACCAGGCCCTCCCCGGTCAGTCGGTCGAGCGCGGCATACAGCGTCCCTGCTCGTAGCGTCACCCGGCCCTCGGAGATCGCGGCGATGTCGTGGATCAGCGCGTACCCGTGTTTGGCTCCGTCGGCGAGCGCGGCCAGCACCAGGAAGGTGGGCTCACGCATCTCGTCGATACCCATACGGTCAGTATATACAGATGATCTGCTGGTGAATCAGCTCCGTCGATTCCGAGTGCCGCGCGGGGTCCCGCTCGCCGCCGGAGACAGGGCCGGCCAGTGGTCAACCTGGTACGACAGGGCGATCGCGTATGCCCTCTACCTCAAGGAACGTGACGCTGGAGCCCCGCCCAGACCGCACGCACCACGGCGGCGGCGGCCCATGCGTCGTCGCCCCGCCAGGAGCCGGACCGGCGGGGTTGTCGAGCACCTGCGCACGGGAGTCCCAAACCGCGGTGACCCGCGCATCATCTGGCTGCGGATCGGCACCAATGACATCTACCGCTGAGCGCGTCCGCGACTGCGGCGAGACCAGATTTGGCCACCATCGGTTCGGAGTTGGCCTCGTGGCACGACCGCGAGACGCCATATGCCCCTGAGTCCTAACACCTAAGGGGGTGCGTGGCAGGGGTCCACGTCGCTGCGGAAGGCTGGCCCCGGCACGAACCGAACCGATCTCTGTGACCCCCAAGGAGCGCACCCTTGACCGACACGAACACCTACGTGTACGTCGACGCTGACACCCGCGAGGTCCGCATCGTCCGTGGTGAGGCCGACAAGGTGGGCGCCATCGTCGGCCGCCTCGACCCGATCTACCCCACTCCGGACAGCTTCGCCGCCGATGAGGCGGCCGGTTTCGCCGCTCTCGGCGAGGCCGCCGACAAGCTGCTCTCGACCCTCGAAGTCCGCCACGTCAGCGACTGGAGCCCTGTCGGTCAGGGCCTGTACGCCGTGGTCGAGGAGACCGTGCCGGTGCCGACGGCCGGCTGACCCGCCGGAGACCCCGAGCGCCCCGGCCTGGATACCAGGTCGGGGACGTCCCCTCGCCGGAACCCCACGTCCTGTCCGTGGTCTCCCTGGTGGACTTCCCCGCTTCGGGTGAAGATCATGGTTGGCATGTCCCACGCACGGCCGTTCGGCAACAGACGCGCGGGGCGGCCTCACGGCGCTGACCGTGCCAGCGGCGCAGCCGCCGTTCGCCGGCGAAGGCGAAGGCTATCGGGGTTCGTCGTAGGGGAGGCTGTCCGCGAGCTGGGCGAAGTAGCGCTGTTGGGCCCACGCCTGACGGTCGCCTACGACGTAGACCCGCCGTTTCGCGCGGCTGAGCGCCACATTGAACAGGTTCGGCCGGCTGGCGGCCCAGCGCTTCGCGCCGGGACGGTCCGGCGCCCCGCCCAGCACCATGATGACGATGTCCGCCTGCTTTCCCTGGGCGGTGTGCACGGTTCCGGCGACCAGGCCGGGATAGCGCTCCGCGTACGGGCGTAGGGCGAGGGCGATGTCCCGGAACGGCGCGATCACCATCACCTCGGAGAACGGAACGTTGAGCCGGGCGAGCGCGCCCAGGATCTGTTCCAGCCGCCGTCCCTCCTCCGGAACCCAGTGGCCGTGAGCCTCGGTGGCGCGCACATCGATCCACTTCGACGCGGGCAGGTGAGGATAGCGCCGCGTGAAGCGATCGGCGGCGTCCGACCCCGTCGCATCGATCATGAGTCCGTCGTAGACGAGCTCGTTGACCAGGTCGAACATCGGCTGGTCGCATCGACGATGCACAACCAGCGGCGATCCGACCCAGACCGGTCCCTCCTCGTCCGGCAGCCATGTGCCGAGTGGGTTGAGCCGGTCCGCCAGGCGTTGCACGGAGGTGCGGGCGGGCACCCATTCCTCGTCGACGCCGTGTGCCTGCCGCAGCATCTGCTGGATGCGCAACGGCAGGGATGACACCGGCTCCAGCTGCAGCGGATCACCCACGGCTATCACGTTGCGCGCACGCCACAGCGCGCCCGCCGCGATCTGCGGGGTTGCCTGCCCGGCCTCGTCGATGAGAAGCCAGCCAAGGGTCTGCGGCCCGAGCTGGGGAAAGACGCGGCCGACGGAGGCGAAGGTCGTTGACACGACCGGCACGACGAAGAACAGGCTGCGCCAGGCCTCGATGGCGTCCTCGGACCGTAGCTCGCCCGGCGCGGTGCCACCGACGACGTCCATCGCGGCCTGCAGGTTCTGGCGCATCTGGGTGGGCACGTGGCGCAGGAACTGCTTGTGCAGGCGCAGCGCGGCGAACAGCAGCTCGCTGCGGGCCTGGTTCCACCGCGGATCGGTCCACGGCGCGGCCCGTTCCCGGCGGGTGCGCGCCGTCCACCACTGCGCGTCCGGGACGACGTCGCCGAGCTGGGCACGGACCCGGTCGACCTCGCCGGTCAGTTCCGTGAGCAGCATCGCGCGGCGGCGGGCGTGCTCGTCGGCCCGGGCCGAGATGTCGGCGGCGTCGGCGGCGGCGTCGGTCAGGTGACGGGACGATCGCCGCGCCGCGTCGACGGCCCGCTCGGCGGCGGCCACCTGATCAGCGAGCTCCGCGTCGCGGTCCCGCCACTGCCGTACCGTCGCGCGGGAGAACAACCGGTCCAGCAGGCCCGGGCGGAACTGCCGGTGCTCGACGCGGACCGCCACCAGCCGGGCCCGTTCCTGCTGCCACTGGTCCAGCAGCGACGCGGCCTGGTCTGCGTCGGCCCGTGCCCGTGCGCCCGCGGCGCGGGCGTCGTGCGCGGCGGCCGTGGCGGCAGGCAGCTCCTGCTCGGCCTGGTCGCGCCGGCCGAGCAGGACGAATGCCTGCTCCCTGTCCGCGCCGAGGGAGGTGACCGCCTCGTACGCCTGCCGGAACCGGGCGGTCTCGGCCTGCCAGCTGGTGGGCGGCGACCCCTTTTCGTAGCTTTTGAGCGTCGCCAGCAGTCCTGCCCCGTCGCTGTCGGCGGAGGCGCCCTGGGTGCCGTACCAGCAGTCGCTGACGAAACGCGTGCGGTTGCGCTTGTTGCCCAGTCGGGCGGCGACCAGGCCCCAGGCGGCCTCGGTCTCGCCCGCGGCGACCTCGGGGTCCGCGTCGACGTCCGTGTCGGTCTCGGTCTCGCCGCCGGCGCGGGCGGCGCCGCCTGGCACCGGCACCGGCATGGGCGTGGGTGTGGGCGTGCGGGTCTGCGGGCGGGCGCCGAGGAGCCTCGCGGCAACAGCGGGAAAGTAGTCGAGTGCGGTGGCCTCGGCGCTCCATCCGTCGCCGATCGCGTCACGGGCGGGAATCTCGTTCGTGATGTTCTCCACCGCGCCGTTGTTCGCCGACGCGACCACGATTTCGAAGCCGGTCAGCGACGGCGCCCAGACGTGCGCGACGCGGGTGTACTCGCCGGTCTTCCACCGACGCTTCTCACCGCTGAACGCGTCGGCCGGGGCTGTCAGCGCGGCGAGGCGGTGTGCACGTTCGACGACGAGGGCAGCCACGATGTCGCGGAGCATGGTGGTCTTGCCCGTTCCCGGCGGTCCGTTCACGGCGAAGATGCCGCCATCGCCGTCCACCATGTCCAGAATGCTGTTGACGGCGAGCTGCTGGCTCAGCGCCAGCGGATGCTCCGGAGGACTCGGCCACCGCCCTGCCGGTACCCGGGCCGGGCGGGTGGCGTCGAGGACGACATCGAGCCGTTCCCGGACGTCGAGGCGCCGACCGATGTCGAGCGCCGCGTTCGGCCGCAGATACGACCCGAGCGCCCCCGTGGGTCGGGTAGCGCCCGCGGCGCGCGCGACCCGGCGCAGATCCGCCAGGACGAAGCTGTTCAGGAAGTCGTGGGTGTCCGCCGCGCTGGCCGACTCCGCGGTGCGGGTGGAGACCAGGGTGCTCGCCACCCGGATCTCGGTGCAGGGGAACAGATCGCCGGCGCCGGTTGCCGCGGCGACGGCGTCGCGGCAGTTCCGCAGGCCGTCCAGCGTGATCGGCGGAGGAAGGCGATCACCCGCGATGCCATCCTCGACGCAGGCGGTGACGTCGCCGCGGCGGCAGGCGGCACAGGTCTGTTCGTGTTCCAGGAACGGCAGCAGCACCCGGAGGAACTCGTCGGAGAATCCCGCCGTTGCGGCGTCGAAGTCCGCCGCCCAGTCCGGTGAGGCGGAGCGTCGCGTGACCGCCTGCGCGGTCGACCAGGCGCAGCAGGACAGCGTCAGAGTGTCCGGCTGCGGCCGTCCGATGCCGGAGACGATGAACGCGG
The DNA here is from genome assembly GCF_059816245.1 of Frankia sp. RB5. Lineage (NCBI taxonomy): Bacteria > Bacillati > Actinomycetota > Actinomycetes > Frankiales > Frankiaceae > Frankia > Frankia sp. RB5. The sequence continues at coordinate 23,301 of NZ_JCBATA010000005.1, read as the reverse complement.
CAAGCGCACTCTCCCCGGCCGGTCGGGCATCGTAGGAATCATCCTCTGCCCCGTAGACCTCGGCGAGGCGGTCGTGCACGGCCTCGAGAGCGAAGACGCCGAGGTACACGACATGTCGCCACACCTGGTCAGGAGGCCTGCGCACCCGCGCCAGCTCGTGGCGTGGGTCCCACGGCAGCAGCTGATCGGGCGCAGGTCGGTAGACCCGCCGCCGCCGGTCGACGGCCTGTACCGGCGGCGGACTGAACATTTCCACGGACGTCCAGAACCGCAGGATCGCCGCCGGATCCGTCTCCGTCGTCGCCACCCCCCCACCCGCACGCCGGCACTCGCGCTTGCCGTGACCATGTGCTGCCCGCCAACTGTACTGATTCCAGTACATAAGGCAGTCGGCGATTGACCGTGTGGCGACGACCTGAACGCACCACGTGCACAGGATCGCGTGAGGCAGCGAGCTGCGGCCGCTTCACATCCCGTCCCCGACCGGGCGCCGGCGGCCCTGGTCGTACTCGCCCTGCCAGCGAGGCCGGTGCGGTAGGCGAAGACGACTGCCTGGTCATGTGCCCTGCCGGAAACGAAGCTGTCGGCACGCAGTGTCGGAAGACCTGGGCGCCGGGCGGAAACGGCACGTCGCCAGCTCCGCGATCAGGGGCAGAAACTCGCGCGGAACTCGGTGGGGGTCCGGCCGGTCAGGTCGCGGAACGCGGTGTTGAACGCCGACAGCGAGGTGTACCCCGAAGCGAAGGCGATGTTCGTGACTGATAGCTCGCTGTCGGTGAGCTCCTCGATCGCGTGCAGCACCCGCAGGCGGCGCAGGACCGCTCGCCAGGTCAGGCCGGTCTCCGCCTCGAAACGTCGCGCCAGCGAGCGCGGTACGAGACCCACCTCGCGTGCCACGTCCTCGAAGCGGATATCGGTGGCGAGGCGCTGCTCGGTGATGTGCAGTGCCCGCCGAAGCTCGGGTGAGCGTCCCGCGGGAACGACGCACGGGCTCGGCCGCTCGGCGAGTCGCCAGCAGACCGCGGCGAGCGCGGCGAACAGCGTTGCGGCGTAGGTCGGCAGTGCTTCGCCGTCCTCATCCCAGGCGCGGCACTCGGCCACCAGCGCACGAGCGAGCGGACTGAGGTCGAACACCGTCAGCGGCGCCGGCGGCCGCGGGGCGAAGTCCGGGTCGAACAGGACGGAGGCGGTCGTGACGGGACGCGGGATGCTCACCCGAATCGGCCGATGGGCCTCGATCAGCGCCGCGCGCGCCGGTGGAAGCAGCCACACCTGCCCCTGCGCCTCCAGCCGGAGGACGCCCGCGGAGGCGCAGAGCAGGTAGTGACGGTCGACGCAGAGCTCGCGGGCCGGTTCCGGCGGGAAGCTCCGGACGAAGCTGAACGCCCTACGCGTCATCGGCAGGCCCTACGCGTCATCGGCAGGCTCGCACCGGCCGATTGTAGGAACCGGCAACCGGATCTCTCAGCCGACCGTCTCCAGCAGGTCGGCGTGAAAGCGGCGGCTGACCGGGGCGTCGGTCATGAGCGGCCGCAGCGCCTTCCCGGAGCGCTCGAAAACCGCCGACGCGAGGTACCCCTCGAAGGACACCTGGTCCTCCCACTCGTGGACAACCGTGATCCGGGTGTCGTTCTCGCGGGCCGCGTACACGCGGAAGGCGACGTTGCCCGGCATGGCGAGCACCTCGTCGCGCTCCCCGTCCAGCGTGGCGAGGGCGGCCGGGCGATCGGCCGCGGTGGTGCTGACGTCAAGGACGGCGATGAACATCGATGCCTCCAGGAGGGAGCCGGCGGCTGCCGGCGGCTGCCTCGATGCTCCAACCGGACCCGGCTGCGGCGCCTCCGCCAGTCGGACACCTTCACGCTCCGGTCGGACAGCACCGCCCGATCCGGCTGAAACGCTGGTCGGCGCCCCCATGGTCGTGCTCGACTCCGGTGCCCGGGATGGGCCCGGCACGATGCGAGCGGGATCCGCGGTGGCGGTCTCGACGCGCATCGCCCATCATGTCACTCATGGAGATCGTATGAGTTCTATGGGTAGTCACCCCGATGGCGGTGATCATCCAGTTCCGCCGGCGCCGGCGGGTCATGGCAACCGGTGACACGAGGGCCTGGAGCCGGGAGATCAGGAGTCGACAGCCGAAGCGTCGAAGATCGACGCCTGGAGGTGCACATGATGGTCAGACGGACTGTGGTGCCGGTACTCGCCCTGCTCCTCGCCGTGTTCGGCAGCGCGGCGCTCGTTCTCGCGCCCGCGGCCCAGGCTCGCGGGCTGACACGCGCGGCGGGCGTGCATGCCGGTGTCGGGCATGCCGGCGTCGCCTACGGCACTCGTGGCGTCTACCGGTCCGGCACGGTGGTGTATGGCTCGTCGCAGGGGACCACCTCGTCGGACGGGTCGACATCGAGTCCCACGCCGCCGGCCTCCGGGACGAGCGAGTCCGGCACGAGCGGGTACGCGGCCGGTGGCGTGGTGGTACATCGGTCCGGCGCCGTGGTGCATCAGACGGGTGTGGCTCGTGCCGGCCGCGGCGTCGGGGTGCGCCGCTGACGCGGTCGGCCTGGCGGACGGGTAGCCCGAGGTGGGCCCTCCTCCGCGCCGCCCGCGGGTCAGGGGGCGTGGTCGTGTTGGGGGCGCAGGGCGTCGAGGATGAGGCGCCGGAAGAGCAGGCGGCTGTCCTCGTCCTGCCGTCCCGTCTCGGCCAGGCGCTGGGCGCAGCCGGTGATCAGTGTCCGCAGGTCCTCGGTGTTGACGTCGCTGCGCAGCGCGTTCGCCGCCTGGGCTCGGGTCACGATCTGCTCGAAGGCGGTGATGAGGTCGGCGATCTGCGGGTCCGCGCTGGTCACGCTTCTGGTTCGCAGCATGTCGTGGGCCAGTCTGTTCAGCACGATCTGGTCGAACCAGGCGGCGATGAGCTCACGGAACGCCGCCGCGGCGTCGGGATTGTCCAACGCCGAGCGCGTCATGTTGACGAACCACCGCAGCTGGTGGGTGATGACCGCGGCCACCAGGTCGTCTCGGCTGGGGAAGTTGCGGTAGACGGTGGCCTTGCCGACACCGGCGCGGTCGGCGACGTCGGGCACCGTCGTGGCCAGGCCGAGCTCGGCGAACACCTCGACGGCGGCCCGCACGACGCGCTCGTGGTTACGCCGTGCGTCCGACCTGCGGGTCTCCGAGGTCGTCATCCGCCCATTGCAGCACATCGGCGGACGGCGGGTCGCCGCATGACCCGCGCCCGCGCTCGCCTCGCGGCGGGCACGGACGCGGGTTCCTCGTGCGTACTCGTGTACGGGTGTCTCGTGTTACCTGGTGGCGCTTGCGACCCGCGTGGTCGCCGATCGTGCCGCGCCCACCTCGTCGCTGTCCCGCGCTGCCGGTCGGGAATCGGCCGAGGCGGCCGGGGCGCCAGCGCCGGTCCGGGAGCGGGGCAGGCCCAGTGCGCTGAGGCCGGCGACCACCGCGATGACGGCGCAGAAGAGGAAGGCGATCTGGTAGGCGTCGGCCGTCGGGATGCCGGTGACGGGATCCACCTGGGAGACGAGGATGCTCGCGCAGATCTGCGATCCCAGCGACGAGCCGATCGAACGCAGCAGCGTGTTCACACCGGTGGCCTCGCCGGTCCGGTCGGCCGCCACCGCGTCGATGACGAGGTTGGGAATCGCCGCGAACACCAGGCCGATCCCGGCGAACGCGACCACGCCCATCAGGACCAGGGCGAGCCGCGAGTCGGGCACCGTGGCCAGCAGGGCGAGGCCGGCCGCCGTGACCAGGCTGCCGGTGAGTACCGCGATGCGTCCGCCCCACCGTCCGGCGATGACGCCGGCCAGCGGTGCGGTCACCAGCATCGCGAGGGAGCCGGGCACCATCAGCAGGCCGGCGGTCGTCGCGTCGGTGCCGAACCCGTAACCCGTCGTCTTCGGGGTCTGGGCTAGTTGCGGGATGAGCAGGAAGGCGCCGAACATGCCGAACCCGACGAGGACCGTGGAGATGTTGGTGATCAGTACCGGGCGCTGCGCGAGCATGGTCATGTTGATGAGCGGCTCGGCCTGACGCCGTTCGAAGGCGACGAGCGCGCCGAGCACGGCGACGCCGGCGACGATCAGGCCCAGGGTCGTGGCGCTCGTCCATCCCCACGTCTTCGCCTGGCTGATGCCGACCAGCGGCAGGGCGACGCCGACGCCCAGCAGCAGGGTGCCGACGAGGTCGATGCGGCCGGGCACCCGGTTCGGCGACTCGGGAACCAGCAGCTGGGCGCTGAGGGCGGCGAGCGCGGCCATCGCCGCGCCGGACCAGAAGATCCAGTGATAGGTCGCGTGGTCCACGAGCAGTCCACCGAGGACGAGTCCGAGGCCGCCGCCGATCCCGAGCATCGCCGAGATCAGCCCGATGGAGGCCGGTCGCCGATGCGGCGGGAACTCGTCGCGGATGATGCCGAAGCACAGCGGGATCACGCCGCCACCCGCGCCCTGCAGGATCCGGCCGGCGATCACGACCCAGAGCTGTCCGGCCAGCGCCGCGACCACCCCACCGAGCGCGAACACGGCCAGGGACACGACGAGCATGCGACGTTTGCCGACCATGTCGCCGAGCCGGCCGATGATCGGCGTCAGGATGGCCGCGGCAACCAGGTAGCCGCTCATCGTCCAGGTGACGTCGCCGACGGAGGCACGCAGCTCGCGGGCCAGCACGGGGATCGCCGGCACGACCGTCGTCTGCGCGAGCGCGAACGCCATGCTCGCGAGGAGAAGGACGGCCAGGGTGCGGCCAGGATTCGGGCGCGGAGGGGCAGTGCTCATGACACTCCGTGGGGTGACTCGGCGGCCTCCGGTGCCGGACGCCGTCGACGGGACGGGAGGGGAACCCTGGTCCGACAGGAAACGGACCAACTGAGTCCACATGTTAGATGGACTCTGGTAGTCCGTTTAGGGGGTTGGCCTCATGCGGCCGATGACGTGCCTCACACGGGCATACGGCTTGGGGTGCACGGGCGGGCGTGATCGGCGGCCGTGACCATGGCCGGGCGAGGGCCGCGGGGCATGATGATGTAGACCTTGGGAGTGCGCGTCCGGGGGACGACAGCCCGGAGTGCATGGCCGTGCGGCGAGGCCTCGCCGCCGGGACACGCAGCGCTGGAGGTAGAAACGTGGATCCGCGCGACGTTGTGCAGCTCGCCCTTCCGGCCGACAGCGCCTACCTCACCGTGCTGCGCACCGCGACGGCGTCGCTCGCCGCCCGGCTGGACTTCACCCTCGACGACATCGAGGACCTGCGGATCGCCGTGGACGAGGCGTCCGCGCTGCTGCTCGTCGCCGCCGTTCCCGACTCCGCGCTGGAGTGTGCGTTCACGTTGTTGCCCGGCGCCATGCGGGTCGCCGTGTCGGTGATGAGCATCGACGGTGAGCCGCCGTCGAAGGACACCTTCTCGTGGACCGTCCTGAGCGCGCTTGCGAGCGAGGTCTCCAGCTCCACCGGGCCCGGCCGCCAGGTGACGATCGAGCTGGCGAAATGGCGGGGCGACCGGCCGGACCCGGGCGAGCAGCCGTCCACCAGGATCTGCTGAGCGGAACGGAGAGCCGTCGAGCCTGGCGTTCGGGATCAGCCGGGGAACGCCCGGGTCAAGGCTCCGCGCCACGCCGGACGGCGTGGCCGGGCACCACCGCGGATCCCCGCCTTCCCCCACGACCGGTTCGGCCCGGTCCGCGGTGGTGCCCTTGGCGACGCTGCGTCCCGGCCGGTCAGCGGCCGGCGGAGGTCTCGGCGAGCTCCGAGACGTACGGCCGGCCCTCCCGCCACGCGGCCACCTGCTCCGGTCGGCCGAAGACCTGCAGGTAGTTCTCGACGTTGGTCTCGTCGATCTCGCCCAGCACGACGGGTTCGAAATCCGTGCCGTCCTCCCCGACGAAGGCCGGCAGCGGCTCCAGCACGGTGTCCAGACTCGGGTGAAAGAAGATCCCGGTGGACTGTCGGGTCGCGGCACCGCCGGCTACCACCCGGTGGCGGACGGGCCGGAACAAGCCGTTGGTCCAGCGGGTGAGGATCGTTCCGGAGAACACCTGCAACGCTCCGGGGACGACGGGCACCGGGATCCAGCTGCCGTCCGGCCGTTGCGCCTGCAGCCCGGAGTAGTCGCCGCGCTGGTGCAGGATCGTCACCGCGGAACCGTCCGCGTGTTCCAGCAGGAGGAGCTTCTCCTCGTCGGACGCCGCTTCCGGGTAGGTCCAGGTCGGGTAGTCGTTGACGACCAGGTTGAGGTGGGACGGCTCGCCGTGCGGGAAGCTGCCGGCCGGCAGGCCCAGGACCCGCTCGTACAGACCGAGCACCCGCCGGGCCAGGGCCGCGGTCGCCTCGGCGTACGCGAAGGCGACCCCGCGCAGGTCGGGGTCCTGCGGCGGCCAGACGTTGCCGTGTTCGTAGAGACCGAGCCACTGCTCGGACACACCGGCGGCGGCGGCGTCGGCCGGGTTGTCGAACTGTCCGACGGAGTACCGTTCGATCTCGAGACGGCCGAAGTCGTCGGGCCACTGCCGCCAGCCCCGGAAGGGGTGCCCGCTGGGGCTCGCCAGCTTCGCCTTCTCCGGCCTGGGCAGGCGCAGGATCCGTTCGACCCGGCGCTCGAAGTCCCCGATCAGCTCCGCTGGCACACCGTGGTTGACCACCTGGATCAGGCCGATCCGCTCGGCCGCCGTGCGCACGCGTGTCAGCAGGTCCGTGGGCGCGTCCGCGGCCAGCGCCGCTTCCAGATCAATGACGGGGATCTCGTCGGACATGGTGGAGGTGTCCTTTCCGGTCGGGATGCTGGATGACGTCGCGCTGGTCAAGGCCGGTTCTCCTCGTGGTTGCTGCCCGGGGTCTCCTGCGGGGCTCCGGCGGCGGCCTGGCGGGTGGCGTCCGGCACCGAATCGAGCAGGAGTCCCTCCAGCACGCCGGCCAGCGCCGCCGGCCGTTCGATCTCCACGTCGGTGTCGACGCCGTCGACGGTCAGTACCTGGACCCCTGCCCGCCGGACCGCCTCCTCGAGGTCGTCGGCGCAGGGCGACGATGCCGCGCGGATGACGGAGACGGCGACCGCCGGGGCGCCGCCCGCGCCACCCGCGGTGGCGGTGGCCAGGTCGCCCCACGACCGTTCCGGATCGTGGTCGACCGCGGCCAGCGCCGGATCATGGCGCCAGGTCCAGCCACCGTCGGGCTCATGAACCGTGCCGTAGAGCACCTCGCGGCGCAGCGCCCTCCCGACGAGGTCGACGCCGCCCGCGGACCGCACGCCACCGCCGGAGTCCACGCCGCCGGTAGAGCCGATCTCGGCGGCGGACCCGGCGGTCCAGGGGAGGTCGGTCCGGGGGAGGTCGGTCCGGGGAATCGTGTCGGCGAGCAGGCGGACCGCGTCCGCGCGGGAGGCCGGGGCAGCGCTGGCCGCCGGGCGCACGGCACGTCCGGCCCCGGGCAGGGTGTCGAGCAGGACGAGCCGACGGACGAGCTCGGGCCGCCGGACGGCCAGCGCCAGGGCGGTGAGCCCGCCCAGGCCGCTGCCCACCACCAACCGGGCCCGCGGAGCGAACGAGGCGATCGCCTCGGCGGTGACGGCGGCGAGACGGGCCAGCTCGTACCGGCCGTCGCGCCGTCGGTCCGAACGGCCGTGTCCGGGCAGGTCCAACGCGACGGCCGGGCGCCCGAGGGCCAGGATCACGGCGTCCCACTGGCGCGCCCCGCGACCGGCGTCATGGAGAAAGACCAGCTCGGGCCGTCCTGATCCCCACGCCACGGCGCTCACGTGTCCGCCGGTCGTCGGGTTGAACCAGCGGCGCTGAACCGGAGGTGGATCGTTCCCGTCGAGCCCGGCATCCGCGGCCACGTCTGCCAGCAGCGCGAACTCATGGGGTAGCGCCCCGTCGTCGAGCCGGTCGAGCGCGACCGCGGCGCGTTTCTCCGACATCAGACATTCTCCTTTTCGGGCTTCTCGTCCTCCGCCGCCGCTGCGACGGCCGGCCCCGCCGGTGGCGGGAACACGGGCAGATCGGCCGCGTCGAGGTGGCAGCGCACGGAGTGGACTGCCGTCGTGACGCCCCCGCCGAGCGGCAGGAGGGGAGGGTCGACGAAGTCGCAGAGACCGTCGATCCTGCGGGGGCAGCTCTCCGCGTAGCCGCAGCCCGTGGCCGCCGTGGAACCGCGCCGTACCTGCCCGGGCCGCCCTGGCTGCCCGGCTCGCCCGGGTGGAACCGGGTCCACCGGTGTGGTCAGCGCGTGGGTGTAGGGATGGTGCGGTCCGAGCAGCACGGCGGTGGCCGGGCCGACCTCCACGATCCGGCCCCGGTACAGGACGGCGACCCGGTCGGCGAGGTAGCCGACGACGGCCAGATCGTGCGAGACGAACAGGTAGGACACGCCGTGCGCATCGCGGGCGGTGGCGAGCAGTTCGAGCACCGCGGCCTGGACGCTGACGTCCAGCGCGGATACCGGCTCATCGCAGACGACCAGCCGCGGATCGCCGGCGAAGGCCCGGCCGATCGCGACGCGCTGCTTCTGACCGCCTGACAGGCTCGGCGTCCTCATCGGCAGCAGGCGGGGCCCGAGCTGGACGCGCCCGGCGAGGTCGGCGACCGTGCCCTCGCCGCGCAGGGTCGCCAGCGCCCGGCGCAGCACCATGCCGACGGTGTGCCGGGGATTGAGAGTGGTGTCGGGGTCCTGGAAGACCATCTGCACGCGTCGGCGGTCGTCGGCGCGGCGGCGGGACAGCGCCACCGGCAGCGGCCGGCCGTCGAGCCGGATCTCGCCGGGGCCGTGCGGGCCCAGGCCGACCACGGCCCGGGCAAGGGTCGTCTTCCCGCTGCCGGACTCACCGACCAGACCGAGCACCTCACCGTGAGCGATGTCGAGATCGATGCCGGTGAGCACGGGCGTCCGGCCATAGCTGCGGGACAGTCCACGCACGGTCAGCAGACCCGGCCGGGCCGGCTCGGCGGCCACCTCGATGACCTGCTCCTGGAAGCGCGGCAGGTCCACGCGGATGCTGTGATGGCAGCGCACCGTGTGCCCGTCCGAGAGGTCGGCGACTCCCTCAGGAAGGTCGGCCGATCCTGCTGAGGAGCCGGTGGGGCCGGTGGGGCCGGTGGGCGCGAGTGGTGGCTCCGACGTGCGGCACACCTCGTCGGCGAGCGCGCACCGGTCGGCGAAGGCGCAGCCCGCCGGCCGGTCGGTGGGTGCCGGCGGCTGCCCGGGCAGCGCTGGCATCCTGCGCTCTCGCCTGCTCACCCCCACTCGGGGGACCGCGGCGACGAGGGCGGCGGTGTAGGGGTGGCGGGGCGAGGTGAGCAGATCGGCCGCCGCGCCCTGCTCGACCAGGCGTCCCGCGTACAGCACGCCCACCCGCTCGCAGGTGCGCGCGACCAGGGCGAGGTCGTGGCTGATGAGCAGGACAGCGGCGTCGATCTGCCGCCGCAGCGCCTGGATCAGGTCGAGGATCTCCCGCTCGACGGCGGGGTCGAGGCCGGTGGTCGGCTCGTCGAGCACCAGCAGGCGGGGGCTGCCGGCGAGGGCCGCGGCGATACCGACCCGTTGCTGCTGGCCGCCGGAGAGTTCGTGCGGCCATCGTCGCGCGAGCGTCGCGGGCTCGGGCAGCCGCACCGCGCCGAGCAGCTCGACGGCCCGGGACCGGGCCTGCGCCCGAGACAGACCCGCCAGCCGGCAGACCTCGGCCACCTGCGCGCCGACCCGGATGGTGGGGTCCAGGCTGCTGCTCGTGCCCTGATGAACCATGGCGAAGGCGCTGGCCCGCCACCGCCGATGCTCCCGGGCGGACAGGGCCCGCACATCGACCCCGTCGAGTGCGATGCGGCCGGCGTCGATGCCGCCGCCACCGGGCAGCACGCCCGCGAGCGCCGCGGCCAGTGTGCTCTTGCCGCACCCCGACTCACCTACCAGGCCGTAGGTCTCGCCGGGTCGGATCCGCAGGCTGACACCGTGAAGAGCGACGGCCGGTCCGGCGGACGACGGGTAGCTCACCGTCAGCCCCTCGACGACGAGCCCCCCGGTGCCTGCGGTTCCGCCGGTGCCTGCGGCGCCCGCGGTGCCATCCACCGCCGGATCACCTGCCGCCCGGTTGCTCCCCGCCGGCTCGCGCTCCCGTGGCCCGCTCATCGCCGCGTGGCCTGTTCACGCAGGTTGTCGGCGATCAGCGCGATACCGACGACGAGACTGCCGACGGCGAGCGCCGGGAACAGCACCGTCCACCAGCACTGCTGGAGAAAGACCCGGTTGTCGGCCACGGAGGCGCCCCACTCCGGGGATCCCGGTGCCTGGCCGAGCCCGAGGAAGGACAGGGTCGACGCGGCGAAGATCGCGTTACCCAGCCCCGACGTCGCCTCGACCAGCACGGTCCCGCTGACATTGGGCAGCACCTCCCGCCACAGCAGCGACCAGAACGGCTCGCCGCGCAGCCGGGCTGCCTCGACGTAGGGCTTTTCCCGCTCGACCAGCGCGGCCGCCCGGACGCTGCGCGTCACCATCGGGGTGGAGAACGTGGCGATGACAAGGACGAGGGTCGTCGTCGACCGGCCCGCGAGTGCCACCACCACCACGGCCGCGACGAGGCTCGGGAAGACCGCGAACATGTCGACGACCCGCATCACGATCTCGTCGACCAGGCCGCGCCGCATCCCGCACACGAGCCCGAGCAGGCTTCCGGCCGCGACCGCGAGCGCGGTCGCCAGTGGGGCGACCTCCAGCACCGGACGGGCCCCCGCCATCACCCGCGACAACACGTCCCGGCCGAACTGGTCGGTGCCGAACAGGTGGCCGCCACTCGGGCCCAGCAGCCGCAGGGACGGATTCTGGGCCATCGGATCCGCCGGCGCCAACCACGGCCAGAACACGGCGACGACGACCCAGCCGACCAGCAGGCACACGCCGACCACGAACGAGGGACGGCGGACGAGCCCGCGGGGGGCGAGTGATCCGTCCCGCGCACGCGCCTGGTCCCGCGCACGGTGAGGCGCACCGCTGGCCGCGGCCTCCTCGCGCGGGGGGCGCGTCGCCGCGCTGTCGACCTCCGCGCTTGTCACGCCCGTGCCCTCCCCACCCGTACGCGCGGATCGAGCAGCGCATACACCAGGTCGGCGATGACGTAGATGCCCATCCCCACCGCGCCCAGCACGATCGCGCTGGCCTGCAGGGCGGGCACGTCCTTGCTGGTCGCCGACGACAGCAGCAGGTCCCCGATGCCCTGGTAGCCGAACAGCAGCTCGACGGTCACCAGCCCCGCGAGCAGGAACTGCAGCTGCACGGCGAGCGCGCCCGTCGCCGGCACCAGCGAGTTGCGCAGCACATGTCCGCGCACGAGCCGCGTCTCGGACAGGCCACGCACCCGCATCGCCCGGATGAACGGGCTGGCCAGGACCGCGACCGTGCTCGCCCGCACGTGCCGGGCGACGTAGCCGGTGCACAGCAGGACCAGGCAGAGCGCGGGCAGCAGCAGATGCTGGATCCGGGTCAGCGGACCAGCTCCCGGCGGGGCCTGCGCCGACGAGGGCAGCCAGTGCAGCCGGACGCTGAAGATCACCAGCAGCACGACGCCGGTGACGAACTCCGGAACGGCAGCGAGGCTCAGACCCGTGACACTGAGGATCCGGTCGGTGAGCCGTCCCTCCCGCAGCCCCGCGGCGAGGCCGAGCGTCAGGGCGACGGGGACCAGGAGGACGAAGGAGAGCAGGGCGAGCGTCGCGCTGTTGAGCAGGCGCTCGACCACCAGTGGGCGGACGTCGACCCCCAGTGTGTAGGATCGTCCCCAGTCGCCGGTGACGAACCCGCCGAGCCAGTGCAGGTACCGGGGCACCAGCGGCTCATCGAGGCGTAGCTGGTGGCGCAGCGCGTCCACCGACGCCTGGCTGGCCTCCCGGCCCAGCACGACGCGTGCCACGTCGCCGGGGATCAGTTCGGTGGCGATGAACACCAGCAAGCTGACCGCCAGCATGGTGACGAGAATCGTCACCAGCCGCCGGGTCAGGAAGCGCAGCACGTGGGATCACACCCGGCTCACGGTCGTCAGGTCGAGGAAGGCCGACGGATGGGCGCGCAACCCCCTGACCCGATCGGACCGGTAGGCCCGGACGGCGCCGGACCACGCCGTGATGATGACCGGCACGTCCTCGTGGAGGGCCCGTGCGATGATCGCGGCCTGCTTCCGACGCTCGGCGGGGTCGGTCGCGGCGTCGTAGGCGTCGGCCGCGGCGTCCAGGACGGGGTTGGCGTACTTCGAGCCGTTCCAGGCGCCGTGGCTCTTCACCATCGGGATGATGAACTGACCTGGTGTCGGGCGGCCCGCCCAGCCGACGAGGTTCGCGTCGGTGAACAACCAGGGGGTGTCGGTCTCCTGGTTGCCGCCGTAGAACGCCTCCGAGGTCTGCTGGTCGAGATCGACGGTGATTCCCACCCGCTTGAGCTGGTCCTGGATGACCAGGGCGTATGCCTTGCTCGGCGGGTCGAAGCTGAGGGTGAACCGCAGGTTGCCGACCCCCGCGGCGGACAGCAGCGACCTGACCTTCGCCGCGTCCTTCGCACGTTGCGGCAGGTCCTTCGGCGCGGCGGCGAACGCGGGCGCGAAGAGGTGGTCGTTGCCGGCGACGCCGACCCCGTTGTAAACGGAGGTGAGGACACCCGGCCGGTCCAGCGCGTAGGCGATGGCCTGCCGGACCTCCTTCTTCGTGAACGGCGGCCTGTCGACCCGCAGGGTGAACGCGGACAGGCCGGTACCGCTGACCTTGTCGACGGCGATCGAGCCGCTTCCGGCGATCGGCACGACGAGGTCGGCCTGGGAGAGGATCTGAGCGTCGATGGCACCGCTCTGCAACGCCAGCAGGTCGGCCTGGGCGTCCTTGTGAAAGACCACTTTGACGCCGTCGAGGTAGGGCGTGCGGGTGTCCCGGTACTTCGGGTTTCGGCTGAACGACGCTCCCTTGCCGACGTCATAGGAGTCGAGCAGGAAGGGCCCGGTGCCGATCGGCCGCTGGGCGAACGTGCCGAGCTTGTAGTCGGCCTTGAGTACAAGCGCGTTGTAGTTACCCGCGGATACCAGGTAGGGGAAGTCGGAGAACGGCCGCTGAAGGTGGAAGACCACCGTGTCCGCACCCGACACCGCCACGCCGCCGGCCGCCAGGACCGACGCGAAGGCGGACAGGGCGGCGGACTTGTTCGCCGGATCGAGCAGCCGGTCGAACGACGCCTTCACCGTCGGCGCGTCCAGCGGTGTGCCGTCGGAGAAGACCACGCCCTTGCGCAAGGTGAACGACCAGGTCCGTCCCCCCTCCGACGAGGTCCACCCGGTCGCGAGCGCGGGGTGAAGCTGGAAGTCCTGGTCGAGCCAGATCAGGTACTCGGCGACGAGCTGGACCAGTGCGATCGCGGTCCCGTCGTACATGGTCACCGGGTCCAGGGCGGTGGGCGGCGTGGGAGCCCCAAGAGTGATCAGCCCGCCTCGCCTGCCTCCGGTGGCACCCGCCGCGCCGGCCGAGCCAGGGTGCGCGCCGGGTCCGGAACTGCCGCAGGCCGCGAGAAGGGCGGCGACGCCGCCCGCGCCGGCACCGGCCAGCAGGCCTCGGCGGCTGAGCAGAGTCCGCACGGGGTGCTCGGCGGCGGAGGGCATCCGATTCCCGGTAATGTCGATCGGCAGGGTCGGGAATAGCGGCACAGGTAGAGATCCTTTGCGGATGGGCGAGGAGGGCGAGCGCCGCGCGATCGAATCCGGCACCCGACCCTGGAAATCAGCCGATGGAAAGGTTGCTGAAATCTGACAGAAATACCCGAGAAAAGTTTACCGACGCATCCGCGCCGGGCATGTACGGCTCGTTCTTCGGGTCAATGGCTACACAGCGAGCTTGCGACGCGACGGAGGTCGAGATACCTCCGGGCAAAGAACGCCCTCTTCAACGCCACGGTGGGACTATAGCGGAGGGTCGGGGCGCAGCGCAATGAAACGGTGACGTCCGGGGAGTGGTCTACGGAGCGTGACTCCGTGCGATCGGGATTTGAGGTTCCGCGGAGCGGGCGTCCGAAGCCTGGGGCGAGTAGCGCCGAAAGCCGCGGCGGGCTCGCTCACACCGGCTTGCCTTCCTTGATCAGTTCGCGCATGACAGCTGCCTCAGGAAGGCGCGGTCCACAGCGTGCGTGCCCCGGGCGAGCGCTTCCCGAAGAGCGCGTCGGCCTCGTCGAAGAAGAGAATCCAGTCCTTGTGCTCGGCCCGGTCGAACAGCCGGGCCAGGTTCTTCCAATCCCGACCGGGTGCGGGCCTTTCGCGGACCCGTCGTGGAACCAGCCCTCGGCGCCGGCGGCATTACTACCGGCGGACCGCGGCCGACGCCGCGGGTGCGGACCCTTCGGCCCGCGTCGGCCAGATCATCGACGCGGGCCCGATCCGGTCAGCCGGGGTCAGCGGATGGCGGCGCGCAGGGCGTCGGCGCGGTCGGTGCGCTCCCAGGTGAAGTCGGGGAGGGCGCGGCCGAAGTGGCCGTACGCGGCGGTCTGCGCGTAGATGGGGCGCAGGAGGTCGAGGTCGCGGATGATCGCGGCGGGGCGCAGGTCGAAGACCTCGCGCACGGCGCGCTCGATCTCGGTGGTCGCGACCTGCTCGGTGCCGAAGGTCTCGACGAACAGGCCGACCGGCTCGGCCTTGCCAATCGCGTAGGCGACCTGGAGTTCCACCCGGCGGGCGAGGCCCGCGGCGACGACGTTCTTGGCGACCCAGCGCAGGGCGTAGGCGGCCGACCGGTCGACCTTGGACGGGTCCTTGCCGGAGAACGCGCCGCCGCCATGGCGGGCGTAGCCACCGTAGGTGTCGATGATGATCTTACGTCCGGTCAGGCCGGCGTCGCCCTGGGGGCCGCCGATCTCGAACCGGCCGGTCGGGTTGACCAGGAGTCGGAAGCCGTCGACCTCGAGGCCGAGGTTCTCCTCGGCCAGCCGCTTGAGCTCGGGTTCGATCACCGACGCGCGGATGTCGGGGGCGAGCTGGGCGTCCAGGTCGATGCCCGCCGCGTGGTGGGAGGAGACGACGACGGTGTCGAGGCGGACCGGCCGGTCCCCGTCGTACTCGATGGTGACCTGGGTCTTCCCGTCCGGGCGCAGGTAGGGGAGCGTGCCGTCGTGGCGGACCTGGGCGAGTCGGCCGGCGAGGCGGTGCGCGAGGGTGATCGGCAGCGGCAGCAGGTCCGGGGTCTCGTCGGTGGCGTACCCGAACATCAACCCCTGGTCGCCGGCGCCCTGCCGATCCAGGTCGTCCTGCCCGCCCTCCACCCGGGCCTCGTAGGCGCTGTCGACGCCCTGCGCGATGTCGGGGGACTGCGCGCCGATCGAGACCAGCACACCGACGGTGGCGCCGTCGAAGCCGGTGGACGCGTCGTAACCGATGTCCAGCAGCGTGCGCCGGACGACCGCGGTGACATCCACCAGCGCCGACGACGTGACCTCCCCGGCCACGTGCACGTGGCCGGTCGTCAGCAGCGTCTCGACCGCGACCCGGGAGCGCGGGTCGGCGGCCAGGTAGGCGTCGAGCAGCGCGTCGCTGATCTGGTCGGCGAGCTTGTCCGGATGTCCCTCGGTGACGGACTCCGAGGTGAAAAGGCGTCGGGACATGAGAGCTGATACCTCATCTCGTCATTGAAATGATCAGAAGATCGCGTCGCCGCGCGGGCAGGAGACGGCTGACGTTCGGGGTGCACGTGCCGAAACCCGACCTGGGCGCGGAAATGGTCGAAGTGTGAGGCGCGGTAGGCGGGAGGCGGGAGGCGCGTCAGAACGCCAGGCGCAGCCGCTGTGGACCTCTGGTGGCCCATCGGCCTGATGGCCAGATGGAGGAGGGGGAGAGCGGAGCGGTCAGAAGCAACAGGCGGCGCTGACGACACGACCGAGGTCGACGTGCCGGCGGGAGGCGAGACGGAGCCCGTCGAAGTGGTGCGTCGCGGTCGACACGAGACCTCCTTCGCGGACGTCCTCGAGCGTGTGAGCTCGAGGGTGCGGAGCTTCGCCGGCCCGGCTGACTCCGATCGCAGCGAGCGGCACGTGCTCGCCGCGCTGACCACTGGCAGGCACAGCAATCCCTACCAACCCAGTGAACATAGCACGCCCGGGCACCTCGATGATGGCGGGGCGCCCTGGGCGCAGGCGTCGTTAGCCTGGCAGCGCTGAACGCGGATGTCGGGATCGTGAGTGGAGGTTGGACGGGTGCGGATCCTGCTGCCGCCGAGCGAGGCGAAGGCCGAGGGTGGCGACGGGCCGTCGTTGCGGGCGTCCGGGTTCGGTGACGGCCCGCTCGCGGAGGCCCGCGCTGACGTGGCCCGGGCAGTCGCGGCGTTCTGCCAGGCCGATCCGAACGCGGCGTCCGTCGCCCTGCGGCTGCCGGCCTCGCGCGCACGGGCCGACCTGGCCGCCAACATCGCGCTTCTGGACGCACCGACGAGGCCCGCGCTCGACCGCTTCGTGGGCGTGCTCTACCAGGCGCTGGCCCCGGCGGAGCTGCCACCCGCCGCGCGAGCCGCGGCCGACCACACCCTGTTCGTCTCCAACGGGGCCTTCGGTTTCCTCGGCGCGGCCGAGCCGGTGCCGGACCATCGGGTCGGTATGACGGCGGCGGTGCCAGGTATCGGTGGCCGTACCGCACCGACGGTGCTCGCGGCCTACTGGCGCGCCCGGCTCGCGCCCGTGCTGCCCGACCTGCTTGCCGGCATCCCGGATGTCGTCGGCGAGCACCTCGTCGTGGACCTGCGCTCCTCGGACTACGCGACCGTGCCATCCCTTTCCGGGCCGCTGCGTGCCTGCGCTCTGCCGGTGCGTGCCCTGACCGAGAAACGCGTCGACGGGCGCTGGGCCCGCCGTCCGCTCAGCTTCCAGGCGAAGCAGACGAAGGGTCTGCTGACCCGCGCCCTCCTGCTCGCCCAGGTCGCCGGTCGCCTGGTCAAGAGCATCGACGACGTGGCCGAGGTGGCCGAGTCCGCTGGCCTCGTCGCCGAGCCACGCGGTACCGCGACCGCGCCCACCCTCGACGTCATCGCCCGCTGGAGCCCGACCGCCTGAGCCGGCGCCGTCGCGTCCGAAGAGGTCCGACCACCGCACCCCATCCCGACGGCGAGGCCGAGGCTGATCAACGCCTAACGACGATGATAATCGTCGTAGAGCGGTATGATGCCGGCTATGGTCGGTAACAGGGGCGCGCACGTGACGCCGTTGTCGGTAGCGCGGTCGCTACGCCTGCTCGGCGAGCATGTGTCGACCTGGCGGAAGCTGAATCGGCTGACGGCGGCCCAGGTCGCCGAGCGAGCCGGGATCTCGCGGGACACGCTGCGGGCCATCGAGCAGGGCAGGGGCACCGCGAGCATGGAGAACCTGCTCAGGGTGCTGCGGACCGTCGGGATCATGGATGCCGTGGTCAAGGCCGCCGACCCGTACGAGACCGACGTCGGCCGGCTGCGCATGGATGAGATCCTCCCCAAGCGAGTGCGGCGCTGATGGCCGGACGGGATCCCGTCGAGGTCACCGTCGAGATCGAAGGGCGGCAGATCGCCGCTGGCACGTTGTGGCTGCACGACCGAGGTGGACAGAGCGCCACGTTCCGCTATTCCGACGCATACCTGACCAACCCGACTGGATATGATCTTGATCCGGCGCTGACCAGGGCCGCCGGCGTCTTCCACACGCCGCCTGGGTCAGCCATCTTCAACGCGTTCGCGGACAGCTCTCCTGACCGATGGGGTGAGAACCTCATGCGGCGTGAGGAGCGCGAGCGTGCCCGCGCTGCCGCGACCACACCCCGCACTCTTCGTCCGTCCGACTTCCTTCTCGGCGTCCGAGACGACACCCGCCAGGGAAATGTCCGGTTCCGCCCACCGGGAACCGCCACGTACTTCTCGACGCACCGGCACGCGGTCCCACGGCTGATCGACCTGGCCCGGCTCATGCGGGCAGTCGACCGGGTGCGCGCGGAGGGCGACTTCGACCGAGATCTTGCGGATCTCGTCGACGCGGGTAGTTCCCTGGGTGGCGCGCGGCCCAAGGTCGCGGCGCGGGACGTGTCCGGGCGCCTCTCGATCGCCAAGTTTCCGCGTTCGGGTAGTGACGAATGGGACGTGGCTGGTTGGGAGGAGGTACAGCTGAGGCTCGCGCGGCGGGCGGGGCTTACCGTGGCGGAGTCGGAGTTGCTGACCGTCGCCGGCCGGCATGTACTACTTCTGAGCCGTTTCGACCGCATCGGCGCGCGGCGGCTGGGGTTCGCGAGCGCCCTGACCATGCTCGAGGCCTCCGACGGGGATCGCCGCAGCTACCTCGAGATCGCCGAGGTGATCGAACGCTACTCCCCGAGCGCTGACGCCGACCTGTGCGAGCTCTACCGGCGGATCCTGTTCTCGATCCTGACCGCGAACACCGACGATCACCTGCGCAATCACGCGTTCCTGCGCGAGCGGGACGGCTGGGCGCTCTCTCCTGCCTACGACCTCAACCCCAATCCGGACAATCCGACCCGACTGAGCACGGCCATCGACCTCGACAGCACCGACGCGAGCATCGACATCGCGCTGTCGGTCGCCGCCTATTTCCGCCTGTCACTGCCGAGGGCTCACGATCTGGTCAGGGAGGTGGAGACCGCCACCGCGGGCTGGCGGCAGGCCGCAGCCGATCTCGGTATTCCGAAAGGCCAGAACGACCGGATGGCCGTGGCCTACGAGGGTGAACAGCGACGGATCGCTCGTGGGCTCAGCGTGCCCTGACGAACCGTCTCAGGTCGTGTGGAATTGTGATCTCCGCGGCCGTCCGGGTGGGATTCGGCGGTCCCGGCTGTTCGTCAGGTGAGGCGGGTGGTGTCCGCGGCGTCGTAGGGGAGGATGTCGGCGAGGCGGTGTTCGCGCAGCTTCGTGGTCCAGGCCGGGTCGGAGAGCAGGACGCGGCCGAGGGCGACAAGGTCGAGCTCGCCGCCGGCGAAAAGGTCCAGCAGGGGTGCGAGGCTCAGCGTCGCCGTCGAGCCCTCGTGGTCACCGCGGAAGGCCGTCGTCAGCCCGATCGAACCAATGGCGATGACGGGCAGGCCGGTGACCCGCTTCGTCCAGCCGGCCAGGGTGCGCGGCGAGCCGTCGAACGCCGGCAGCCAGTAGCGGCGGGTCGACACGTGCAGCGCGCTGACCCCGGCGTCGACGAGCGGGGCGAGCAGCGTCTCGAGCTCGTCGGGGGTGTCGGCGACGCGGGCGTCGAAGTGGCTGCCCTTCCACTGGGAGTAGCGGTAGATCACCGGGTAGTCCGGCCCGACCTCGCCGCGGACGGCGGCGACGACCTCCGCGCCGAGACGGGCCCGGGCCGCGAGATCGCCGCCGTAGCTGTCGGTGCGGCGGTTGGTGTTCTGCCAGAAGAACTGGTCCAGCAGGTAGCCGTGCGCGCCGTGCAGCTCGACGCCGTCGAAGCCGGCTCGACGGGCGTCCGCGGCGGCGGTGGCGAAGGCGGCGACCACAGCGTCGATCTCCGCGGTCGTCGCCGGTTCGCCTACCGTCGAACCGTCCGCCCGCAGCCCCGACGGACTGAACACCGGCGCCTGCGGATGCGGTGGCGTCCCGGCCTCACGGGTAGCCCCGAGGTGCCACAGTTGGGGCACGATCCGTCCGCCGACGGCGTGCACGGCCTCGACGACCTGACGCCAGCCGGCCAGGGCGTCGTCGCCGTAGAAGCGGGGCACCCGGTCGCTGGAGCCGGCGGACGGATGATCAACGTAGGTACCTTCGGTGACGACCAGGCCGACGTGTTCGGCGCGGCGGGCGTAGTAGGCCGCCACATCCTCACCGGGGATGCCACCCGGGGAGAACTGCCGGGTCATCGGCGCCATCACGAAACGGTTCGCCAGCTTCACGTCGCCCAGCACGAACGGGCTGAAAAGCGGCGCGGCGTCGACACCGTCCAACAGGCTCGTGCTGTCCGGCACAGGGGCGGGGACAGGCGCGGTGGCGGGTGCGGGCACGGCTGGGCTCGAAGACACAGTCACGATGGTGTTCAAGATTGGGGCGGTCGACCGTGTTCCGCGATCACGACCAACGGCGGCCGTGAGGAGGGTCACACCCGAAACGCCCGCGAGACGTTCGCGATCATCACCGGGAGTCTCCCGGTGAACTGGCGCCCTCGCAGGCTATCCTGCCGACGTGACGGAGACGACGACCGTGCTGCTCGCCTATGCCGATGTGGACCCCGTGACGGCGATTCCTTTCCTCGAGTCCGTGTCGCCTGCTGTCCGTGCCCTTTACTGCCCGTATGAGAACGCACACGAGCTCCGGACGCGACGCGACGAAAGGCCCTTCTCGCCGGATGCCCAGGACCTGTTACCGGCTCTGACGGAGGAACAGTCGGTCGCCTTCGCGCAGGCCGACGTCCTGCTTTCCCTGGACGTACCGATGGGTCTCGGTGCGGTCGCTCCTCGCCTGCGCTGGGTGCAGAACGTCGGCTCCGGCTATGGCCGTTACCGGTCGGCGGGGCTGGCCGAGGCCGGCATCGTGCTGACCAACGCCGCCGGCCTGGGCGCACCGGGGATCGCCGAGTTCGTGCTGGCCAGGCTGCTGGAACACTGGAAGCGGCTACCCGAGATCGCCGATCGCCAGCGGCGCCGGGACTGGGGCTTCACCTTCGGGCGCAGTGCCGCCGGCAGGACGGTGGTCATCGTAGGAATGGGCGCGATCGGCCGTGCCGTCGCCCAGGTATGCGCGGCGCTGCGGATGCGCGTCGTGGGGGTGGCGCGGACCGTGCCAGCCGGCGGGATGGACGGGATCGACGGCCTCGACGAGGTGTTCTCGGCCGCTGAGATGCACGCTGCTCTCGCCGAGGCCGACGCCGTCGTCCTGTGTGCGACGGATACCGCGGACAATGAGAATCTCTTCGATCAGAAGGCGTTCGCCGCGATGCCCACAGGGTCATTCTTCGTCAATGTATCCCGGGGCCGTCTGGTCGCGGACGAGGCGTTGGTCTCCGCGCTCGAAGGCGGCCATCTCGCCGCCGCCGCGATCGGCGTCACCCGGGTCGAGCCCGTTCCCGCCGACAGCCCGCTGTGGACCACCCCGGGCCTTCGGCTGTCGCCGCATTCCGCGACCAGCCAGGACGGCTACACCGACCGCGTCCTGGACCTCTTCCGGGACAACCTGCACCGCTTCCTGACCGGTCGCCCCCTGCGCAACGTGGTCCCGCTGACCTGACTGCGCCGCTTCGCCAGGGTGGGCATCATAGGTGGACGTTGCGTCAGGTGCCGACCGACACAGCCGCGAACAGTCCCAGACCCGCCACTATGGACCGCGATCAACCTGACGTGAACCGAACAAGAGATCAAGCAACTGGCTCACCGCACGCACGTGCGGAAGACAGATCTAGGGCCTTTGCGTCCGCATGGAGCAGGGCGAGGACCCGCCGGATCGTGGACTCGAGTTTCACGCTGGAGTCCCGGCTCGGCGCGGTCGTAGGAGGCCGGGACTCCGAATGAACTGATCTCCACTATGCGAGGTCGCGATATCTTTCGATGTCGGCCCTGCTGGGCATCTTTCCGGCTGTCACGAAGTACACGTTGCTGGCCAGGACGAAGGGTGAATTTCCGCTTGCCAGTGCTGCCCCATCGAGAACATCCGCGATGCTGGTCTGCGCATCGGGATCCGCCGTGCGAAAGTCGACGATCACGGAGCCGTGCTCGCGGAGCTTGCTGATCGCATGAATTACATCCTGACGCAAGCTCACAATGTGCGTAGGTGTTTCCTGGCCTGCGGTTTCGCCTTCGCTCATCGGAAATGTCCTTTGCGCTTGGCCTGAATGCAAGGAGGTCAAAATAATTATAGCAGTACCGAGGTGCGCGCAGGAGAACCTGAGCCCGGAGTGTGCCAGCTTACTCTGGTGGGCAATCTCATACCAAGGGCAAGATCGACCACTTCTGGTTGGCTGCGTTCACATCCGCGTAGACGTCGAGCTGTAGGCCGCCGGTGTTGTACCCTCCAGGAACCGTGATGATTTTACCCGAGACATAGTTCTGAAACTTCCAGTAGCTACCCGAGGTGTATTTCCGCCAAAGTTGGTTCGTGTTGAAGGTAGTACATGTCGACTGGACAAGAAGTCCGCTGCCATTGACGTCTATGCAGCGTCCAGAGTGCCAGTTTATCAAAAAACCATAGTCACCGTAAGGCCAGATGGCAATCTGGGCCCAGGCCTGGCTGTGGTCGCCGTTAACGCAACCACCCTGTACGACGCTCGCGCCAGCAGCCTTTGAACCGCCGGCCACGCCGATGCACAGTCCAGGTGTCTGGCTTCTGAGCTGGCGCATCTGGTTGTCGATGTCAGTTGAGATCTGCACCCAGGTCCCGGCGGTCCCCGCAGCATTTTTCTGGCACTGCCACAGGATTCCATCGGCATCCGTGATAACGTCGCCCTCGTTGTACCAGTCCGGACCGAGAAGGCAAACAATCGGCCCCGCGGCGGCGCCGGCCCGGCTACCGGTGGTAGCGGTCCCCCTGGCGGACGAACTGGTGACGGGCGGGTAGGGCCCGCCGCTCTTCTTCGGACTGTCGCCCGGCTGGCCAGGTGACACTTCCAGGACGGTTCCATCGACACTGCCAGACGTGCCTGTCGTCAAGGCTTCCTGTGTGGCGGCCGACGCTGACGGGGCGGCTGGTTGAACGCCCGCAGCTGAGGTCTGGGGTGGCGAGGCCGTCGACGTCTGAACAGATTCCGCTGCGGCCGGGGCCTCAATGGATGTCGAGATCTGTGGCCCGGCCGCGTTCGCGATAGAAGCGGTTACGGTGAAGGATAGTTAGATTGTGGCTGAGGCGACGAGAACTGTTGCTTTGCGAATTGTTGACGGCTGTGACCGTCTGAATTTTACTCTTCCCATACCTGCCTCCATTGAGGTGGCGTCGCAACTGCTCGCAGTGTTGGGCAGTGAATTGGCACTCCGTCAATCGGCTGCTCCGTAAAGGTTCTCCTCCGGCTGAAACGACGTCAAGTATTGAGCATTTTCAATGTTATTTTACGTGAATTGCGGGAATGTTCCGTCGCGCGCGTTTAAGAGAAAGTCCGGCGAACCAGCCGGAGAGTGGAAGTTGTCCGACTACTGTCCGTCCAGGCGGGAGAAATAGAGAAGTCCTCGGTAGATCACAGGGTGTCTAATCATGTGGCCTTGACCGAGGACTTCCGTTGCTAACCTACCCTGGCGTCATCACCGTGTCCGAGACGGCCCTGGAGTTCCTGGCCACGTTGCTGGCCGACGACCGCGCACGGCAGCGGACCTGGCGCAAGCTGTCCGCTCGCGACCAGGCGCTCCTCGTGCTC
>NZ_JCBATA010000059.1:0-50782 GCF_059816245.1 Frankia sp. RB5 | reverse complement strand
CGATGAGGCACAGCCATAGGCAGGTGCCGGCGGTGAGGCGTCCGGACCAGCGGCGGATCGCGTCTCCGAGTACCTCGGTGGGCACGTTGTCGGCGTTGAGGGCGAGATCGGCGAGTTCCGCGAGGTCCTCGGCGTCCTGCTCGGCGGGTATCGCGCCGGAGGGTGGTGCGGCCGTGTCCGGCTGGGCGGTGTCGGGCGGCGGTGTGGGGTCGGGGGCCATGGCGGTCACCTGGTTCAGGGGTGAGTGGACGATCAACGGACGGGGTTGATCCTCGCACCTGCCTCCGACAGTTTTTTGCCTTGACGTAAAGGCTCCCTCCAGCACGGGACGATCACCGTAGGGGCGAGAAACCCGGGTCCGGCGGGACCGCATGGAGTCGGCCGATCCGCCGGCACGGTCTACCGGATGGCGATCGGTTGGTGATCGCGTGTGAAAAACGACCGAGCGCTGGCGTGGCTCCGACGGTGGATCGGGGAAGACCGGTGCCATCGAGTCCCGCGATCGACGGTCGCCGCGGGTCGCCGCTGGCGGAACGGCGGTCAGCGGCTGGTCAGCGTTGCGGCGAGCCCACGTTCGCGGCTGTTGATAGCTGGGTGAGCAGGTCGTCCGCGGAGAGGAGTCGGGCGCCGATCCCGGCGCACTCGTCGAAGGCCCGGGGATAGCCCTGGGAGAGGGCGTCGGGGACGACGATCAGCCCGAAGTCACGTTCGCTGGCCTCGTAGACGGTGGTCCGCGGGCAGTTCGGGAAGTTGGTGCCGATCACGACCACCGTCTCGGCCCCGATCGCCCGCAGGTGATCCTCGAGCGGGGTCGCGAAGAACGCCCCCCATCGGGGTTTGTACATCGCCCACTCCGCGGGGCCGACCCGCTGGAGGCCGCCGGCCAGCAGGGCGGGATGGTCGAGGACGAACGGGTGGTCGGGGTGCAGCTCGGCGCGGACCTGGCTGCCGGGACCGCCCGGTCGGACGAGGGGAGGCCCGGCGGCCACGCGGTCGCGCCGGCACAGCTCCGCGTTGGAGCCGTCGGCGAGGTAGAGGCGCACGACGTGGATGACCGGCAGCCCGGCGGCGCGGAAGCCGGCCACGACCCGGGCCATGGTCGGTACCCGCTCGTCGGTGCCGGGGACCGCGTGCGGGGAGGCCGGCAGGCTCCAGTCGTTCTGGACGTCGATGGTGAGCAGCGCCCACCCGTTCACCGAGGATGATCCGGGCACCGGCCCATCGTCGGGGAACGGTCGCCGTGGAGTCCAAGTACCAGTGCTGATGCCCGCCAGAAGCCGTTGTCATGAGCTCCGCCGGTACGAGCTCCGGGGTCAGGCGCCGTCCGGAGTCGTGCGGGCTGGGTCGGCGAGGGGCCAGCCGCCGGCGGCGAGGTGGGCGCTGACGCGGTTGATGTCGCCGTCCAGTGGGGGCTGTTGGGTGACCTCGGCGATCGCGGTGTGGATCGCGAGGACTGACGCGGGGTCGCCGTGGGCGCTCAGCTCGTCGGCGATGGTGGTCACCTCGTCATCGGTCAGCTTGCGTCGCAGTAGTGCGAACAGTGGCAGGTAGTCGTGCTCGGGGACGCCCTCGGGGTACCCGGCGCGCAGCCACTCGATGACCGATGCCAGAAACGGCGGCATCGCCACGCCGTTCACCTTCCTTACGTGAGGACTGGGCCTACGTGGATCCGCGAGGGGTCAGGTCCCGGCGACGACGGAGTAGATGCCCCAGGCGATGCCGGCCAGCACGATCGCGAAGCAGAGGGCTCCGGCGGCGATGCCGATCGGGTTGGTGCCGATGATCCGGTCGGCACCGGGGGTGGTCCTGGCATCGGGGGTGGTTTCGGCATCGGGGGCGCCGCCGCGGCCGGGCAGGCTGACGGCGCGCAGTCCGAGCGCGAACACCGCCGGCAGACCGGCGCCGGCCAGCAGGCCGACCGCCACGATGTGCCACAGCGCGTCCAGGTCGATCCAGGAGTTCATGCTGCGATCGGCTCCTTCTTGGCGTCGGCCGGGACCACCGTGCCGTCCCACTCGGCGTTGACGTTGTGGTGGCTGACGGGAGTCTTGCGGGCCTGCAGGTACAGCGCCACCGAGGCGATCACCAGGATGGCGAAGACGACGACCACGCCGGCGGTGCCGCCGATGCCGTCGGCGATCCAATAGCAGATCGCGCCGACGAGGCCGGCGGCTGGCAGGGTCAGCAGCCACGCGGTGGCCATCCGGCCGGCCACCCCCCAGCGGACCTCGGCGCCCTTGCGGCCGAGCCCGGTGCCGAGGATCGAGCCGGTCGCGACGTGCGTCGTGGACAGGGAGTAGCCGAAGTGGCTGGACAGCAGGATGGTCGCGGCCGAGGAGGACTCGGCGGCCATGCCCTGCGGCGAGTCGATCTCCACCAGGCCCTTGCCCAGGGTCCGGATGACCCGCCAGCCGCCCAGGTAGGTGCCGGCGCTGATCGCGATCGCGCAGCTCAGGATCACCCAGAACGGGGCCTGGTCACCGGAGTTCAGGGTGCCGTTGGCGATGAGGGCCAGGGTGATGACACCCATCGTCTTCTGGGCGTCGTTCGTGCCGTGAGCGAGGGAGACCAGCGACGCGGACCCGATCTGGCCGATGCGGAAACCGTGGTTGCGGGTGCCGTCGGGCACGTTGCGGCTCAGTCGGTAGACCAGATAGGTGCCGCAGGTCGCGATCAGACCCGCGATGACGGGCGACAGCCCGGCCGGAATGATGACTTTCGAGACAACTCCATGCCATTTGACGCCGTGTGATCCGGCGGCGGCCATGGTCGCTCCGATGACGCCCCCGATGAGCGCGTGAGATGAGCTGGAGGGGATTCCGAAGAACCAGGTGAGCAGATTCCAGGTAATGCCGCCGACCAGTCCGGCGAACACCACGGTGAGGGTCACGAGATGGGTGTTGACCAGCCCGCTCGCGATGGTCGCGGCCACGCTCAGCGACAGGAAGGCGCCGACGAGATTCAACGCTCCTGACAGTGCGACGGCGATCTTCGGCGGTAGTGCCCCCGTCGCGATCGACGTCGCCATCGCGTTGCCGGTGTCATGGAAACCGTTCGTGAAGTCGAAGGCCAGCGCCGTCATGACCACCAGTACCAACACGCCGTCGTTCACGATGACTGTTGTAACCGTGGACGGGTGACATGTCGACCTGTCATGAGAACTCACAGCCTGATGGTCAGCGATTTTCCCATCTATTTACCCAGTGTTAATGCTGCGCACGCGTTCCATTGGGTTTAGCTCGGGGAGGCGGTGGCGAGCCGGTCGACCACCGTTCGGTGCAGGCCGGCCGCGGCCAGTCCCGCGTCGTCGAGCAGGCCCGCGTCCAGCGCGCGGCGGACGTGACCGGCCAGCGCCCGCCCGGTCGCCGGCTCGTCGGCGATCGCACCGCTCACGGTTCCAGCGCCCTCGATCCCAGCGCCCTCGATCCCAGAGACATAGGCGCCGAGCCGGGCCAGTGCCGCGTCGAGGCCGGCCAGCAGGCAACCGCTGACGGCCGCGTGCCGGCTCACCAGCTGGCCGGGATGCAGGTCCCAGCCCTGGTAGAGGCCGCGGTGCCAGGCCCGGCGGACCAGGTCCGCGTGCCGGCGCCAGGCTCGGTGCACGGTCCGCTCGTCGCTGGGCTGCTCGTCCGTGGGCAGCAGGTTCGACGAGCCGTCCGCGACCTCGATGCCGGTGCCGGCCGCGGCCAGCTGCATCATCGTCGTCGCGTGTTCCACCGCCGGGTGATCACTCGCCTGGTCGGCGGCGCCGATGCCCAGCGACGCGGAGTAGTCGTAGGTGCCGACGTGCAGGCCGACCAGGCGCCCAGGCCCGAGCGCCAGTCCGGCGGTCACCAGCTCGGGCAGGGCGAGCACCGCCGCGGGCGTCTCGACCTGCACCTCGACACCGATGGGAGCGAGACCGAGGCGGCGCTCCAGTTCGGTCAGCACCGCGACGAACACCGTGAGCTGCCGTGGGTCGCCGACCTTCGGCAGGGTCAGGACCAGGCCGGGCGGCGGCGGTGCGGCGTCGGCGACAAGCGCGCTCAGGAACAGGTCCAGGCTGCGCAGGCCTCGGGCGCGCACCGTCGGGTCGAGGGACTTCGGTCGCAGCCCGTAGCGAGCGGGGAGGGTGCCGGTGGCGGACGCGGCCCGCAGCGCAGCGGCGGCGCGCTCGGTGTCGGCGTCCTCGACGGCGTCGGGTCGCGGACCGTAGCCGTCCTCCAGATCGACGCGCAGATCCTGGATCGGCTCGGTGGCGAGGACGCGGGTGACGTGGGCGTGCACCGCGGCCGCCGTGGCGGGGTGCGGGTCGCCGCCGGTCGCGGCCGCCAGCGTCGCGGGATCGCCGCCGTGTGCGGCCAGCAGCATGGTCGCCCGCGCGGCCCAGACGGGGACGATGTCCGGGCTCATCTGGTCCGCCGGCAGGTAGCAGGTGTGGACGGGCTGGGAACGGCGGGCGTCGGAGTGGGCGTCGGCGTCCGCGCTGGCGGCGGGGTGGCGGGCGGTGAGATCGGCGTCCACGGCGGCGAGCGGGGCGGTCAGGCGGGCGAGCAGGTCGTCGGGCAGCGTCGGCAGGGGGCGGCGGCTCGGTAGGGGGCGGCGGCTCGGCATGGGGCGGCAGCGTAGTGGGCTCAGGCCGGCCGGGACTCGGTCCGGGCGGTGTCGACGCCGAGAGGGCCGAGGGCGGTGGCGCCGCCCGGGGCGCCGATCGGTGTGGGGCGTCCCGGCAGTGGGCGGTAGAAGAAGGCGTGCGCGTCGTCGAGGTGCGCGCGGATCTCGTCGGTGGCGGTGAGATCGGTGGCGGTGGGGTCCGCGTCGGCGTCGCGGTCCCAACTGATCGCGTCGACCGGGCAGACCCGTGCGCAGGCTCCGCAGTCGATGCACTCTTCGGGATGGATGTAGAGCTTGCGGCGGCCCTCGTAGACGCAGTCGACGGGACACTCGTCCACGCAGGAGCGGTCCATGACGTCGAGGCACGCCGCGGTGATGATGTAAACCATGATCACCCCGAAGCCGCCGCCGACGCGTGGCGCACCGATCGGGGGGGTCGATGCGCGGCGCCGACGGCGGCGTCCCGGGGGGCCGCGGTGCGGCCCGGCGTGAGCTGCTCGTGCGATGTGAGCTGCTCGCGTGATTTGTACCAAACACCCGCTCGCAGGCAGCCGACGGGGGCGAGCCGGCGGGGATGGCGAACTGTTTCGAAACCGTCCGTGAGTTCGAAGTCACCCGTCTCCACTCGCAGGACGCTGACCTCGGCATCCCGGCCGACGTCGAGGGTGCCGAGCTCGTCACCGCGGCCGATCGCCGCCGCCGAGTTAGCCGTCACCATGGCGATGACGTCGACGAGGTCGACGCCGAGCGCCCAGATCTTCGACATCGTCTCCGGCAGCGACCAGACGGGGCCGGACATGTTGAACAGGTTCAGGTCGGTGCTGATCGTGGTCGGCGGATAGCCGAGATCGAGCAGCGCGCGGGCGGCGGCGAAACGGAAGTCGGAGCCGGAATGGCCGACGTCCAGGCGTACGCCCGCCTCGACGGCGGCGGCGAAGCGCGGGTCGACGGCCCTGCCGATGCCGCTGTCGACCAGGATCCCGGAGTGGCCACGGAAGGCGTGGGTCACGATGTCGCCGGGGCGCAGCGCGGTGATCGCGTCGAGGTTCGCCAGGCTCGGCGTGTGCGGGTAGCGGCCCAGATGCACCATGATCGGCAGGTCGCCGGCGATCGACTTCGCGCCCTCCAGGAACGGCGAGTGCCGCGGGTCACCGGTGGTGGTGGCCCGCACCTTGAAGCCGACGATCATATCCCGGTGCTCGTCGACGGTCGCGGCGGTGGCGTCGAGGTCCAGGTTGCGCGGGTCGTTGGCGATCTCCAGGCGGTGCGCGATGAAGTCCTTCGTCGCCAGGTAGAGCAGACACGGGTCGAGGAAGGCGAGCACCCGGGTGCGCACCGCCTCGCTCTCGGTGAAGGCGCGGGCCAGTCCGAACGTCCGCACGCCGGACGTCCCCCCGTCGACGACGACCGGCACGCCGACGTCGACGCCCGCCCGGTCGGGATGCACGCAGAAGTCGCCCAGACCGGGGTAGACGTGGGTGTGCAGGTCGATCAGCCCCGGCGTGACCAGCAGCCCGGTGCAGTCGATCACCGTCGCGCCGGCGGGGTGCGGTCCGGTGTCGGGGGGCTTGACGGACCGGATCCGGCCGTCGGCGCAGACGACGTCGGCGACGAGGTCGAGGCCGCGGGCGGGGTCGATGACCCGGCCGCCGGCGAGGATGACATTGGTCACCGTGCGTGTCCTATCTGCTGGGACGCCGAGGCCGGGGCGGGCGTCCGAGCCGACCACGTCGTCGGCGAACTGGTCCGATCGCCTTCGATCGTCCGTCGCCGTGGGGGTGCCCGTCCAAGACCCAGAGTGCCCGCAATCCATAGGCGTTCGCCTATGGATTGCGGGATAGAACTGAAGGATGCGGGGATGGCTGAACCTTCGGCAGGCGGCCTACTTCATCGCCGTCGCCGAGGACGGCTCGTTCACCCGGGCCGCGGACCGGCTGCACATCGCGCAGCCGTCGCTGTCCCAGCAGATCCGTGCCCTCGAGCGGCAGCTGGAGGTGGAGCTGCTCGAACGGACGACCCGTGGGGTGCGGCTGACCGCGGCCGGGCGGGTGTTCCTCGACGGCGCGCGGGCCGCGGTCGCCGCGGCGGAGGGGGCGATTGCCCGCACCCGGGCGGCGGCGGGGCACGGTGGCGGGGCGCTGCACGTCGCGACCGTGACGTCGCTGGCCACCTGGGTGCTGCCGCGGGCCGTCGCTCACTGGCGGCCCAGGCACACCGATGTCGCCCTGCGGATCACCGAGTTCCCGAACCGGGGGGCACTGGAGGCGTTCATGGCGGCGGGGGAGGCTGACGTCGGCATCGGGCCGCGCCCGGCGAGCTGGTCGGGGCCGGTGCGGTGGCTGGGCCACGAGCGGTTCGTCGTGGTGGTGCCGCGCACCGACCCGCGGGCCGGGCTCGCGGGCGTCGCGCTCGCCGCCTTCGCCGACCAGGACTGGGTCCTCTACGCGCCCGATCACGGGTTGTGCCAGCTTGTGCGGGAGGTGTGCGCGGCGGCCGGGTTCACCCCGCGGGGTGTCGTCGAGACGCGGCAGGTGGACGCGGCGGTCCGGCTCGCCGCCGCCGGCCTCGGCGCCGCGCTGGTGCCGGAGCCGGCGGTGCCGCACGATCTCGCGGCGCACCGGGTGGATCTGGCCGACGCGCCGGTCCGCGAGGTCGTCGCCTACGCCCGCGCGGCCTTCGCCCCGGCCGCGCTCGGCTTCGTCGACCTCGTCTCCACCCTCGACGTCGGCCTCACGCGTCCTGGTGGGGCACCGCCGGTCTAAGGGCGTTGGCGGCGTTCTGGACGCGGGTGCGCAGGGCACGGGCGTCGTCGGCGGGCAGCCAGCTGGCGGTGATGCCGTCCAGGGCGATCGTGACCATGTCGTCGAACGAGTAGCCGAACGTGTCAGCCGCCGAGGCGTACTCGTAGCCGAGGTCGAGGTCGGTCAGAGCGGGATCGTCGGTGTTGAGGGTGGCGAGCAGGCCGGCGGAGCGCATCGCCGGGAACGGGTGCTCGGCGAGCGAGCCGAACGCGTTCGCGATGCGGATGTTGGAGTTCGGGCAGACGGTGAGCGGGATCCGCTCGGCGGCGAAGCGGGCGACGAGCGCGGGATCTGCGACGAGGGACAGTCCGTGGTCGACGCGCTCGGCGCCGAGCACGTCGACCAACGTGGCGATCGCCGAGGGCGGGCTGTTCTCGCCCTGGTGCCCGGTCAGACGGAAGCCGTGGCGGGCGGCGAGCCGGTAGGCGTCGCGGAACGACGCCGGGTCGATGCCGAGCTCGGTCGAGTCCATGCCGACGCCGAGTACACGTTGCATGCCCGTCGCTCCGCCTCGGCGCAGATCGCCGAGCTCGTCGACCATCGCCACGCCGGCGGACGGGCCGAAGGCGCGGTCGATGTCGGCGATGAGCATCGCCGTCGACCCGGTCTCCGCCTCGGCCGCGGCGAATCCCTCGTCGAGCCCGGCGACGATGTCGCGCAGGCGTGAGCCGGCGGTGAGATGGCGCGCCGGGGTGAAGAACAGCTCGGCGTAGACGCGGCCGTGGGCCGCCGCGTCGAGCACGCTCTCGTAGCCGAGCCGGGCCCAGTCATCGCGTCCGGTCAGCGTGGACTGGACCAGCCAGAACACCGAGAGGAACTCGTCGAGCGAACGGTAGGAGTACAGCTCGGTCACGTCCGTCGTCGGCAGCGGGATGCCGGCCCGGGTCGCGAGCTCGACGACCGTCGCGGGCCGCATCGTCCCCTCGACGTGGCAGTGCAGCTCCACCTTGGGCAGCGCGTCGAGCGCCGCCGCCAGCGCCGTATCGGTCACCGCCGCGCTGCTGACGGGTCAAGGCCAGCCTTGTCGAAGGCCTGCTGGATGCCGGTGGCGAGGACGCGGTGGCGGTCGAGCATCGCCGGCAGGTCGGGGTGCGTGGGCCGCCCGTCCTCGACGACGGGCCGGCCGGCGACGACCGTGTGCCGGGCGGCGACCGGGCCGCAGCGCAGCCAGGCGTCGATCGGGTCCGACAGCGCTCCGGCGAAGGCGACCCCGTCCAGCGGCCAGACGACCAGATCGCCGACCGCGCCGACCGACAGCTCGCCGATCTCCCCGACCCGGCCGAGGCAGCCCGCGCCGCCGCGGGTGGCGATCTCGAGGGCGTCGCGGGCCGACGTCGACGCGGCGCCGTGGCGCAGCCGGCCGAGCAGCATCGCGGTGCGGGCTTCCAGCCACAGCGACGCCGAGTCCGCCGACGACGAGCCGTCGCAGCCCAGCCCCACCGGCACCCCGGCGGCGCGCAGCTCGGCGACCGGCGCGAGCCCACCGCCGAGGATCATGTTGCTGCTGGGGCAGTGCGCCACCCCGGTGCCCCAGGTGCCGAGCCGGGCGATCTCCTCGGGGTTCGGGCAGATGCAGTGCGCCACCCACGCCCGGTCCCCGCCCCAGCCGACCTCGGCGAACTGGTCGATGGGACGGCGCCCGAACACCGCCAGGCAGTAGTCGTCCTCCTCCGGGTCCTCGGCGAGGTGGGTGTGCAGTCGCACGTCGAGCCGCTCGGCGAGCTCGGCGGTCGCGCGCATCAGCTCCGGGCGCACCGAGAACGGCGAGCACGGCGCGAGCGCCACCCGCGTCATCGCCCCCCACGACGGGTCGTGATGCCGGTCGACGAGCCGCTGCGACTCGGCGAGGATCTCGTCATCATCCTGGACGACGGAGTCCGGCGGCAGCCCGCCGTCCTTCACCGACAGCGACATCGAGCCGCGGGTCGGGTGGAACCGCATCCCGAGTTCCGCCGCGGCCGCGATCTCCGCCGAGATCAGGTCGCCGCCGCCGCGCGGATGCACGTACAGATGGTCGGTGCTCGTCGTGCATCCGCCGAGCGCCAGCTCGGTCAGCCCGACGTGCGCGGAGACGTGGACCGCCTCCTCGTCGAGCCTCGACCACAATGGATACAGCGTGGACAGCCAGGTGAACAGGGTGCCGTCCAGGGCGGGGGCGAACGCCCGGGTGAGGTTCTGGTAGATGTGGTGATGGGTGTTCACCAGACCGGGGGTGACGAGGCCGCCGCCGGCGGGCAGCACGCGGGCGGCGGGGGGTGGTGGGTCGCCCGGGCCGCCGATCGCGCTGACCAGGCCATCCGTCACCGCGACCCAGCCGCCGCGGATCTCCCGGCGGTCGGCGTCCATCGTCGCGACCAGCTCGGCACCCGAGACAAGCAGGTCAGCGTGCACGGGAGCGGTGATGGCACGGGCAACGGCGGGGGATGGCAGGGTCATGGCCGCAGATTCTGCGACCCGCGCGTTTCACGCGGGTGACGCGGGCAGCCCCTGGAGGTTCCGGGCGTGACGATCAGCATCGAGGATCCGGCCGACCCGCGGGTCGACGACTACGTCGCCCTCACCGACGTGGCGCTGCGCCGGCGCCGGGAGCCGGCGGACGGCCTGTTCATCGCCGAGGGCGAGCGGGTCATCGACCGCGCGCTGCGGGCCGGCTACCGGCCGCGCTCGGTGCTGGTGTCGCCGGCGCGGCTCACCGCCGTCCCGCCGGACCTGCCCGCCGGCGTGCCGATCTACGTCGCAGGCCCGGAGGTGCTCGCCGCGATCACCGGGTTCGAGGTGCACCGTGGCGCGCTCGCGTCGATGTGCCGCCGCCCGCCCCTGCCCGCCGCCGATCTGCTCGCCGCCGCCCGCCGGCTGCTGGTCTGCGAGGACATCGTGAGCCACACCAACCTCGGCGCGATCTTCCGGTCGGCCGCGGGCCTGGGCATGGACGCGGTGCTGCTCAGCCCGCGCTGCGCCGACCCGCTGTACCGGCGCTGCGTGCGGGTGTCGATGGGCGAGGTGTTCGCCGTCCCCTACGCGCGTCTCGACCCGTGGCCGGATGCCCTGCGCCAGTTGCGCGACGCCGGCTTCGGGCTGCTGGCGCTGACGCCCGCCGCCGACGCCGAGGACCTCGGGACCTTCGCCGCTCACGTCGGCGGGCTCGCGCGGGTGGCGCTGCTGCTGGGCAGTGAGGGACCCGGGCTGTCCGCGGTGGCGCAGGCGGCGGCGAGTGCCCGGGTGCGGATCCCGATGGCGCACGGTGTCGACTCCCTGAACGTCGCGGCCACCGCGGCCATCGCCTGCTATCTGCTGGGACGACGCTGAGGCCTGCTCAGGCAGCCCAGCTCACGCGGTCAGCTCACGCTGCCAGCCAGGTGCAGCCGGGCAGGGGCAGGTTGCGCGCCACCCAGAACGCGATGACCAGCACCGGGATCGCGGGCAGCAGCCGCGGCGGGACCCGGGGCAGCCGGCGCCGCCAACCGGCGAGCCGGGCCAGGGCCAGCGCCCAGCCGGCGACCAGGATCGGCGCCACCACGACGAAGAACAGGTTGTAGTCCGCCGCCGCGACCGGATGGCCGTGCAGGAGCTGGTGCGCCGCGCGCAGCGAGCCGCACCCGGGGCAGTCCAGCGAGGTCGCCCAGCGGAACGGGCAGAGCGGATAGTGCCCGGGGCGTGCCGGATCGACGAGGTACAGGCGAACGCAGGCCGCGACCGCGAGCGCGCCCACGGCGGCGAACCCGGTGAGGCGGGCCCGCGGCGACCAGACCCGCGGCGACCAGAAGCCGCCGGCCGCACTGGCGGGGGCGACGCCGGGTGCCACAGGCCTGGTGACCGTCACGTCGACGAGCGTAGTCCGCGGCGGTCCTGGGCTCAGTCGAGGTGCAGGTCAGTCGAGGTGCAGGTCAGTCGAGGTGCAGGGCGCTCTCCTCCGCGGTGGGGGACCAGCCGTCGTCCTCGCGCCCGCGCCCGCGGGCGCGGCGGGTCTCGCGGGCGTACAGACCGCCGTCCTCACCGGCGACGCGGTCCGGCTCGACCAGGGCGGACACCTCCCCGTCGGTCTGGTCGTCGGCCATGAGCCCGGTGCTGCCCACGCCGTAGGCGTCCGCGTCGAGGACCGCGCCGGACTCGCGCCGCTCGGCCTCCGCGTAGGGGTCGGCGTCGGGCAGTTCCGCGGACAGCAGCCGGTCGAACGAGGCGCCCTGCCGCTCCTCCCGGGGGGTGTTCGGATACCGGGTGGCGGAGCTCGGCCGGTCCGGCGCGTCCCAGCTGTCGTCGAGCGGGTCGCGGCCGGCGTCGGTCGAGCCGAGATCGTCGCTGTCCAACATCTCGGTGGACTCCAGTGGCGCGTCCTCGTTGGCCCACGACCCGGGATCCGGGGCCGGCTGCGTCACGGTTACCTCCTCAGCCGGCGCGGCCCGGAACGACCCGCCCTACAGGCGCCCCAAGACGGAGCGCCGCGGGCGGCATCCGGCCGATACCGGCATCAGTGCGTCCCGGCCGTCCCCGGCACGCTTCGATAGTGCACTTCCCCGGACGGGCCATGCTAAGCCCGCCATCGGGCCTTCGCGTCAGCGCCGCGACGGCGGCAATCAGCCAGAGCAGCGCCATGAACGTCGCCATCGTGCGCAGCACTGTGGCCGGCACGAGGATGGGTGCAGCGCCGCGCATGTGTCGGCAAACCCGTCCTCGGCCGGCGCGCTACCCGGCGGGAGCATCGTGTTCGCGGAGAAGACCCTTCCGGCTACCGCGATGTTGAGCGTGACCATGGCGCCGTAGACGACCACGAGCCGGGACAGCGCCCGCTGAGTCACTGTGAACCCGGCAAGCGCCACGGCGAGGCAGACGAGTCCGGGCGCGCCCAACCCGGCCAGGATCACCATCAGCCCGAAGAAGAGACCGGAGGTCATCACCGGGCTCGGCGCGCCCCTGGGCGGCGTCCTCACCTACGGCATCGCGTCCTCGGGCCCGACGGAGGCGTGACCCGGCCAGACCGGGCGCGGGGTGGCCTGAACCGTCGAGAGGAGTAGTGACCGCGCCAACCGGTCCCCGGCGAACCGTTCTCCCGTCGGCGTGCATGCTCACCTCGCGTCGATCCGGCGCGGAAAGATGGCGAGCGGTACGCCATGCCGGACTGTGAGGCGGTCCGCACCGGTCAGGTGTCAGCTCCCGATCTGGGACTCATAGTATTTAAAGGATTGCCCAGCGTGGTGGATGCGGCGATGGAGCGCCGGATCATCTATCTGGCCGGCCATGGAACTCGACGCCGGTCATGGAAGCAGTGGGATGGCATCAACGTCATCGATGATGGCGGAGGATGGGCATTTGCGGATGCCAACGGCAGCGGTATGGACACGATGGCGACGTGGGACGACCCCGCTTGCGGCCGATTGTCAGATGACGTATAGCGTCCCGTTTTGTGGCTACTGTTGCTGAGCGGATACTCGACCAGCTCGCCAAGGTTCCCGAGGGAATGGACGATGGCAGGCTGGCGACCGCGATCGGGGCGAGCCGGGGAACGGTGAACCAGGTCTGCCGGCGGCTCGCCCAGGCAGGACAGCTGAACCGCGCCTCGGGCCCGGGCGGTCTGATCATCAATCGGGCGGCGCCCGCCGTGGGTGGCGCGCCGGCCCCCGAAACCGTCGCGGATCCCGCGCCCGTCGCCGACCCGGCGCCCGTCGTGCCGTCGGCGGAGCAGCCCGACCCCGTGGATGAGCCCGCTCCGGAGCCGGCTGTCGCCGCCGAGCCGATACCCGCCAGCGAGCCTGCGCGCAACGAGGTGATCTCGGTCGCGGCGTCCGAGGTCCGGGCCGAGGTGTCCGCGCCGCCGGCGGAGCCGGACACCGAGCCCGAGCCCGCGGTGGAGCCCGAGCCCGCGGTGGAGGTGGCGCCCGCGGTGGAGCCCGAGCCCGCGGTGGAGGTGGCGCCCGCGGTGGAGCCCGAGCCCGCGGTGGAGGTGGCGCCCGCGGCCGTGTCCGTCGCCGTGGCGGACCCTCCCGTGACACCCGCCTTGCCCCCGGAGCCGGCAGTGGCACCGGAGCCGGCAGTGATCCCGGAACCGGCCCAGGCGCCGAAGCTGGCGGTGGTGCCGGTGGCGGCGAAGGCCGCCGTGCCTGCGGCTCCGACGGAGGAGGAGGATCCGGTGGCGGCGCTCGGGCAGGCGCTGGCCGCGCTCGACGAGGCGATGGCGAAGCTCGGAACCACGATCGCCCCCAGCACGCCCGCGTCACCGGGTGACGTCACGCCACCGGCGGGCGGTACGGTAGCCGAGCCCGTCGGGGCCGACAAGGCTTCCACCGAGGCCTACCCACCCGTGGCATCGATCCCCGACAGTGACGTCGGGGGGGCCGCGGAGGTCGGGGAGCCCGGGGACGGGGAGAAGGTCGAGGGTGGGGAAGGAACGCAGGGAAGGAGCGTTCCACCCGCGCAGGAGACACCGGTGGAGCGCAACAACACACCGCCGGTGCGTCGAAGCTGGTGGCGCCGCATGTTCGTGCGTAACGCGGGATGATGTAACTGTGCGTAGTCTGCGGTGGCATCGTGGCCATCGTCGGGCCGGCGTGCCGAGGACATCGATCCGGCCGAATCGGCCGCGCGTCACCGATCTACCAGGGGAGAGCATGTCCATGCGAGCGAAGTCGCTCGTCGCCGTCCTCATGCTGTCGTCGCTGGCGCTCGTCGCCTGCGGCAGCCGGGTCGGAAGCAGCGGGACGTCGCCATCGAGCTCCAGCGCTCCGGCGGGCGCCTCGAACAACACCGCGTCCGACGTCGGGGTCACGCCCACCGAGATCAAGGTCGGCTCGATCGCTGGCCTGAGCAGCGGTTTCGGGCCTGACACGTTCTCCGCGTCGCTGTACGGGGCGCGCGCCTACTTCAAGGCGCTCAACGCCGCGGGTGGCGTCAACGGCCGCACCATCAACCTCGTCGAGTGTGACGACAAGGGCTCTGGCCAGCAGAACGTCACCTGTGCCCACAAGCTCGTCGACGACGACAAGGTCTTCGCGCTGGCCGGCGTCACGGCATTCCAGTACTCGGGCGCCCAGTACATCAACTCCAAGGGCGTGCCGGACATCGGCGGCCAGCCGGTTGGCACCGAGTACGACCAGTTCCCGCACCTGTACTCGATCTACGGCAGCTACTACCCGCGGGACGGCAGGCGCCCCGGCTTCAACGGGACGCTGTACGCGGGCACCGAGAACTACCGGTGGTTGAAGGAGAACCTGAAGGCCACCACCGCCGGCGTCGTCTACTACAACGTCGCCCCCTCGCAGCGCTACGCCAAGTCGATCGCCGACGGCCTGCGCAAGGAGGGCTTCACCGTCGTCGAGGAGCAGATCAACCTCGGCGCCCCGAGCTGGGACTCCGCGGTGCTCGACCTCAAGCGGCGCGGTGTCCAGGTGGTCTTCGACGCCATGGACGACGGCGGCAACGCACAGCTGTGCAACGCCATCGAGAGCCAGCAGATGCCGGTGCAGGCGAAGGTGACCACGTCGCAGGGCTGGGCGAACAACATCGGCCAGATCTACGCCTCGTCGCCGAAGTGCCGGAACACGATCTACGCGATCAGCAACTCCGCGAACTACCAGGACACCTCGATCCCGGCGGTCGCGCAGTTCCAGAAGGACCTGCAGGCCGCGGCGCCCGACCGGGTCGCCAAGGAGAACGAGTGGATGCTGGAGGGCTACGCGTCGGCCCAGTGGCTGACCGACGCGATCCGCTCCTGCGGCGCCGACGTCACCCGCAAGTGCGTCGAGGCGTACATGACCAGCGGCAAGGACTACGACGGCCACGGCCTGCTCATCCCGACCGGGCGCAACTTCAAGGCGCTGAACCAGGCACCGGCCGAGGAGCGTAACTGCCTCAACGTCGCCCGCTGGCAGGACTCGGCGAACGGCGGCAAGGGCGGCTGGGTGAGCCAGGTCAGGGACATGAACACCACCTGCTACACCGTCCCGAACGTGCCCTACCCGGCAGGCTGACGGACACGCACAGAGGCCCCGGTCCGGGCCACGCCTCCCGAGAGGAGGGCGTGGCCAGGGCCGGGGCCCAGTGCGTTGTGGGGTCAGGCGGGGGTTGCGGCCGCGCCGTGGGTGAACTCGGCCGGCGTTCCGACGAAGGAGCGCTCGCCGCGGTGCAGGACGTAGACCAGGTCGGCCATGGCCAGCGCCTGGTCGGTGTACTGGTCGGCGAGCAGGACGGTGGTGCCGGAGGCGGCGACGGTCGCGAGCCAGCCGAACAGGTCCGCGGCGACCTTGGGGGACAGGCCCAGGGACAGCTCGTCGACCATCAGCACCGACGGGCGGGCCAGCAGCGCCCGGGCCAGCGCCAGCATCCGGCGCTCACCGCCGGACATCGATCCGGCCCGCTGGGCGAGCCGTTCCCGCAGCCGGGGGAAGCTCTCCAGCGCGGGCGTGATGTCGGGATGCCCGCTGGTCTCGGCGATGATCTGCAGGTTGTCCCGCACCGACAGGGTGGCGAACACGGCCCGCTCGTCCGGGACGAGCATGAGCCCGCGCCGGGCCCGGTCGACAGTGGACATCCGGGTGATGTCCTCGCCGCGCCAGGTCAGCGTGCCCGAGCGCAGCGGGATCAGGCCCGCGAGCACCCGCAGGGTGGTGGACTTGCCCGCGCCGTTGGTGCCCAGCAGGGCGGTCACCTTCCCGGCGGGGATCGCGAGGTCGAGGCCGTGCAGCACCTCGACGGTGCCGTAGCCGGCGCGGGCGTCGGCCAGCCGGAGTTCCGCGGTCGCGGTTGTCATCACGCCTCCCCAGGCTGGCTGGCGGCGGCGGCGAGCGGCGCCTGCGCCAGGTAGACCGACCGCACGGTCGGATCGCCTCGGACCTCCTGCGGGTCGCCCGAGGCGACGACCCGGCCGCCGACCATCGCGTAGACCTGGTCGACGACGGAGAACACCAGGTCGACGTCATGGTCGACGATGAGGATGCCGACGCCTTCGGCCGCCGTGCGCCGCAGCAGCTCGGAGAGCTTGGCGGTCTCCTCGGCGTCCAGGCCGCTGGCCGGCTCGTCGAGCAGCAGGATGTCCGGGCGAGCGCACAGCGCGCGGGCGAACTCCACCAGGCGCAGCGCGCCGGTCGGCAGCGTCCCGGCGATCGTGTCGCGGACGTCGGACAGGCCGAGGGACTCGAGTACCTCCTCGACGACCTGGGTCACCGGCCCCTTGGGGGCGAGCCCGAGCTTCTCGAGGACCCCCTCCGCCAGGCGGCTCGTCCGGCCGCGGCCCGGCGCGGACAGGCCGAGCAGGCCGCCGGCGTAGTCGCGGCGGCGGTTCTCGGCGCCGACGAGGAGGTTGTCGGCCACGGTCAGGGTCGGGAACAGCGACGGGACCTGGAAGGTCTGCACCAGGCCGCGCCGGGAGCGGATGTCGGGGCGCATCTTCGAGATGTCGGTGGTGCCGAGCATGACCTTGCCCTCGTCCGGCTGCTCCACCCCGGTGAGCAGGCTGAACAGGGTGGACTTGCCGGCGCCGTTCGGCCCGATCAGGCCGGTGATCATGCCGGGTGGGGCGACCAGGTCGACGTGGTCGACGGCGGTGAGCCCACCGTAGCGGCGCACCAGGCCCACGGCCTGCAGTACTCCGCGGCTCATCGCCCACCTCCCGGGAACGATCCGCCATCCGGTGGCGGCGCGGGGCTCGGCACGCCAGCGCGCGCGCTGGTCTCGACGCCGACGGCGCGGCTGCTCGCCGCGTACCGGTGGACCATCGCCACCAGTTCGGCGCCGAACGGGGTCAGCCGGGCGTCGGAGAAGGGCACGGTCGCCGGCGCGGCGGACAGTGGCCAGCGGGCGTAGTGGCCGGCCCGGGCCGCGCCGAGGGTCGAGCCGATGCCGGGGATGCCAGTGCTGCCGGTGATGCCGGTGGTCGCCGGCAGGTGCCCGACGGCCGAGATGCGCACCGGCACCGGCCGGGGCGCGCGCTGGTTGGGATCGACGAAGCTGTCGGCGAGGTACTGGGCGAGCAGCCGCAGCATGCCGCGTACGGCGGAGGCGAGACCGCCCGGCATCCAGCCCAACGCCAGCGCCAGGATGCCGATCGCGAGCGTCGACGTGCCGTCCGGGGCGAGCACGTCGATCGTCACGATGAACGCGGCGGCGACGATGGCGCCGACGGCGCTGTCCGCGCCGAACACGACGACCGCGGTGAACCACAGCAGACTCTGCAGCGGGGCGAAGTCGTCGGCGTTGAACGAGTAGCTGCTGTGCACCAGCAGCGTGCCGCCGAGCCCGGCGACGACGCCGGAGACGGTGAAGGCCAGCAGCTTGAGGTTGCGCACGTCAACACCGACCGCCGCCGCGCCGCCGGAGTGGTCCCGCACGGCGAGCAGGGCCCGGCCGAGCCGGCCTTGGTGCAGGTTGCGCACCACCAGCAGGCCGAGGCCGAGGCAGAACAGCTCGAAGACGTAGAAGGCCTTGTCCGACAGCTCCCAGCCGAACAGTGTCAGCGGGTCGAGGTACAGGCCGCTGGCGAACGTCGGCTGCTCGAAGACGAAGCGGCTCACGACCGCGCCGACGGCGAACGTCGTCAGTGCCAGCGTGAGGCCGCGGCGGCGGATCGCCGGATAGCCGGTGACGAACCCGACGGGGGCCACCAGCAGGGCGCCGATGAACATCGCCCAGATGCCCGGCACCGCCGGCAGGCCGAACAGGTCGCCGTTGGCCATCTTGATCGACAGCAGCGCGCCCAGCCCGGCGAACCCGGCGACGCCCAGCGAGAGCTGCCCGCTGTAGCCGGTGACGATCACCATGGACAGGAAGATCAGCCCGAGCGCCGGCACCATGAACGCCGAGCGCAGGTCGGTGGGGGCGAACGTCAGCGGCGCGAGCAGCAGCCCGGCGCCGGCCAGCCTGCCCAGATAGTCCTGGCGGGTCCGGGCCGCGCCGACCCGCCCCGACGGCGGCGCGCCGCGGCTGGAGAAGCTCGCCGTCGCGCCCGAGTCGCCACCGCCGAGCTCCCGCAGTCTCGGCACCGCGAGCAGCAGCACCAGCAGCGCGACGATGAACAGGTTCGACTGCAGGACGGTGAGGACCTGCCCGGCGTCGCCGTGCAGGGTGAACTGCTTGAGCTCGCTCTGCAGGATGGAGATACCGAGCGCGGTGAGCACCGCGACCGGCATGCTCGCCAGCCGCGCCGCCACGACCACGGCGAACGTCTCCAGCACCAGCAGCGTCAGCCCGTAGGGCGTCAGCTGGAAGCGCGGGGCGAGCAGCACGCCGGTGAGCCCGGCCATCGTCGTGCCGGCCGCCCAGCCGGCCGCGGCGACCTTGTCGGCCGGCACGCCGGACAGCTCGGCGAGCTGGCGGTCGTCGACGACGGCGCGGATCTGGCGGCCGAACGCGGTCTTCGCGGCGACGAGGCCGAGCGCGACCGCGAACACGACGACCATGAGCAGCTCGACGAGGGCGTCGATGCCGATCCGGGTGTCGCCGAACAGGCGCACCGACGAGGCCGGGAAGATGCTCGGAGCGTCACTGCGCGAGCCGAGCCCCCAGATCCCCGCGGTGATGCCGAGGGTGAGCACCAGCACGCCGAGGCTCGCGACCAGCGACTCCGCGGCGGAGGCGCGCCGGCGTGCCAACGGCCGGAACACCAGCCGCTCCAGCAGCAGGCCGATGCCGGGCGAGAGCACGCACAGGGCGATGACGGCGGCCAGCCACTTCGGCAGGCTCCACTCGACGACCATCTCGCGGAACACGTACGCCACCAGGGTGGCGATGCCGCCCTGAGCGAGGTTCAGCACGCCGTTGGTGCGATAGGTGACCAGCAGGCCGATGCCGGACAACGCGGCGATCGCGCCCAGGGAGATGCCGGCCAGAGCCAGGTCGATGCTGGTCACCGGGCATCTCCAGGGGGCGTGTCGCCGCCGGCCGGGTCAAGTTCGATCACGGTGTCGTTCGCCTTCGCCGTCGTGACGCGGTGGGCGGCGCGGCGTCAGGCGCGCGGGCCGGGCGCGCCGAACCCGGCGGGCCGGCCCGAGTTCCCCTGCGCGGCGCCGGACGCGCCCGCGTAGGCGTTGTGCTGCGCCGTCGGCTGGGGCTGCTGGTAGGAGGCCGTGCCCGGCGCCGCGGGGTCGCCGTCCGTGCCGAGCCCGGAGGTGGCGGCCGCGATGATCAGCGAGTGCAGGTCGTCGACCTGGCCCACGGTGCGCGCCTGGGCGACCCGGGCCGCGTCGAAGCGGTCGGCGACCAGCAGCGCGCTGCCGATCAGCACCAGGGCGAGTCCGCCGAAACCGCCTGAAACCACGTACGGTAGTTGCAGCGCGACGTCCGATTCCTTGGACACGCCCAGGTAGCAGCCGAGGAGGAGAACGCCACCCGCCGCCGCCACCACCCATCCGCGCAGTGCCCGGACCACGTCGACTACCAGCCGCGAGGTGGGCCGCGGGTTACCGGTCCCGGCGGTCTGCTCGTCCACTTTCGTCTCCCCCAAGGAGCGTCTCGTCATCGGTCGTGCGGGCGGTGCCCCCGCAGCGCGCCCGTCCCGGAAGATGATCCGGGCCACGACAGACGTCAGATTAGTGTGCGGAGCTGCACAGGTGCTCTGTCGGGTGGCCCTCGGATGTTCTCGGCGAGCTCCGGCGGCACGGGAAGCTTCGTCGCATTCGGTATATGACGATAGGCCAAGCCGCGGGGACGACCATGTGCTATGTCCGTTCGCGGACAGTCTGCGCTCTATGCGGGTGGATGTCGACCCAGGACGTCTGACCCCGACGTGCCAGGGTCCGGGTGGTGCCGCCTCGCGTGGGGTGGGTGGCCGCGGCGGCTCACGACGCCGGTCCCGACGTCGGCATCGACGCAGGCCGGGGCGGCCCGGCCCGCCTGGGACCCGGCGGCGGCCGGAGCGCGGCACGGGCGTGCCGGGGGTGCGGGCCGCGGCCGTGGGCAGGCCGGAGCACCGCCCCCTCCGGGGGGTCGATCCGCGGCCCGCCTGGGGGCGACGGTCCCGCCCGGTTCGGGCCATCCGCCCGCGCCCGCCGGGGCGGGGCGTCACTCAGCGTGGCTCAGTCCGAGTGGCGGGGCTGGACGGGGATGACGGTCGGTGCGTCCAGCACGTCGCAGAGCACGGCCGAGCCCTCCGCGGCGGTGGGCCGCCCGCTCGCCCGCGGTGCCACGCCGGCGGCTGGGCTGGGGGGCAGGGCTGGGCTGGGCGGCAGGGCCGGGTTCGCGGGGGTGGGCGCCACGGCGGCGCCGGCGGCGGCCGTGACCAGGTCGGCGCAGCGGTCGACCCACACCCGCCGGCGCTGCCCGCGCAGGCGGTCCTCGACCTCCAGCGGTCCGGGCACGCCGCCCATCGCCGCCTGCAGGTGCGCCCACTCGTGCGCCGCGGTCCAGCTGCTGAAGGAGCCGAGGTACTCGCCGTCGTAGTCGTAGACATGGCAGGGCCGTAGGCCCACGTGTCGGTCCGCCACCATCACAGCCAGCCCTTCGGGGTCGGGAAAGCCTGTCATGATCATATTGTTGCGCGGGCCGGAAACTCCCACGGTCGAATGCGCTGGTACCACGCCCAGGGGTGACACTTCGCCATAGGTTACGGGTAGGCCACGGGGACGGCAGGCCAGTCGGCCGCCGGACCACCGTGATCCTGGCGTCAGGTGATGATCGGCACGTTGCGCTGGCGCGGTGGCACGCCGGTGCCGCCGGCGGCGCGGCCGTGGCGCCAGGCGTCGGCGACGATCTGGTCGATGCCCGAGCGCGGCGAGCTCCAGCCCAGCTCCGTGCGGATGCGCTGGCTGTCGCCGACGAGCGCCTTCGGTTCGGCGACGGGCGGGCAGTGCACGCGACGTACCGGATGCCCGCTGATCCGGCCGACGGCGGCGAGCACGTCGATCACGCTCACCCCGGTGCCGCTGCCCACGTTGT
This sequence comes from Frankia sp. RB5, assembly GCF_059816245.1. NCBI lineage: Bacteria > Bacillati > Actinomycetota > Actinomycetes > Frankiales > Frankiaceae > Frankia > Frankia sp. RB5. The sequence goes on along the minus strand of NZ_JCBATA010000059.1, from coordinate 29,534 downwards.
AGACCGAGCAGCGGCCCGGCCCGGCCACCTCCAGGGCCATCCGGTAGGCCGTCGCCATGTCCCCGACGTGGACGTACTCACGCAGCGCCTGCCCGTCCCCGTTGACGCGGAAGACCTCGGTCCGCCCGCTGGCCACGGCGATCGCCGCCGGGATGATCCGGCTGTCGTCGTGGTCGAACCGGCCCTCGACGGCCCCGGCGACGTTGAACGAGCGCAGGATCACGGCGCCGATCAGGCCGGTGCCGGCCTGGTGGGCCAGCAGCCGCTCGGCGGCGAGCTTGGAGGCGCCGTAGGGGTTCGACGGGTCCGGTCGGCGGCTCTCCGGCACGCCGGTGAGGTCGATGTCGCCGTAGACGGCGCAGCTGGAGCCGAACACGAAGGCCGGCGCGACACCGGTGCGCTCGGTACCGACCTCGAGGGCGGCCAGCAGGTTCGCCGTGCCGGTGAGGTTGGCCTGGAAGTAGCGCAGCGGGGCGGTCCGCGACTCCCGCACCCGGGTGAGGGCGGCCAGGTGGCACACCCCGTCGAAGCCGCGCTCCACCCCGGCGGCGGTCAGCGTCGGCGGGTCGAGCAGGTCCGCGACCACGACCTTGACGCCCGGCGCGAAGGCCGAGGCGCCGCGGTCGCGGACCATCGCCGTCACGGCGTGCCCGGCGGCAGCGAGCGCGTCCGCGACCACGCTGCCGATGAACCCGGAGGCGCCGGTGACGAGTACGCGCATGTGCCGGGTCAGGACGCCATCCGTGCGCGGAGCCCTGGGAGCAGGGTCTCCCGGTGGCGCCAGGCGAGTTCGAGGCAGGCCGCGGCGGACGGTGCGATGGGTTCGGTGTCGACGAGCCGGCGCAGGGCGGTGTGGGTGAACGGAATGCCCTCCGTCACCAGCCGGCCCGGGCCGACGGTCACGACGGAGCCCTCGGTGTTGCTCTGCACCATGCCGCCGAACATCTTGTCGAAGGCGTCGGCGTCGATGACCACGACGGTGAGTATCTCGCCGAACAACGTCAGGGCGTCGACACCGACGCCGAAGTACGACACCCGCATCGAGCCGGCCCGGCGGGCCTGCTCGAAGGACTGGAACGGTTCGTCCGCCTCGTAGTCGATCGGGCTGGACGAACTGCCGTCGTGCTCCGGGTTGCCAAGCAGCTCCTCGCTGAGCTCACGGGCGATGTTGTGCCACAGGTCGAAGTCGGCGGCGTGGTGCACGGAGGTGATGCCGGACGGCTGGAAGACGCCCGCCGGGATCACGTGGTACACCCCGCCGGCGGTCGCCACCGAGCCGGCGCTGCGCCGGTGCAGGAAGAAGCTCGCCGTGCCGCCGCGGTCGTGCCGGATCGTCAGCGTGTTGATGGACGGCAGCGCGACCCGCCGGCCGAAGTCGAACGGATCGCCGATCCGCGCCCGGAACGGCAGCGCGGGCCACGACAGTCCCGAACCGGCCATCGCGGCCGCGGCCTCGTGCGCGACCGTCTCGCACACGTCGACCGCGTCGAAGTAGGTCGTGTGGCCGAAGTCCAGCGCCGGGCGGTTGCCGGCGGACGCGGCGGCCGTGCCGTCGCCGCCGATGTCCAGCAGCCGGAAGCTCAGCCGGTTCTCGAACAGGGTCGGCCGGTCGAGGTCACGCATCGCCCGGGTGTAGCGCTGGTAGCGGTTCTGCGGGCTGCCGCCGCCGAGCAGCGGGCGGCTGCCGGCGGTCTCCGGCTCGTCGCCCCTGATCATCGGCGGCTCGACGTCGTCGCGCCAGGCGAGGGCGACGTCGTCGATGTCCACCGGGCGGTCCCAGACCCAGCCGGGACGGGCCAGCAGGCCGCTGCCGAGCCGGTCGGTCTCCGGGTAGAGCCGCACGGCGGCGCGGGCCAGGCTGATCCGGTGGTGGTTGAGGTGGTCCCTGGTCAGCCGCCAGGTGCGCTGGCTGGCCGCGACCTGCTCAGCCGCGGGGCTGCGGGGGGCGCTGTCGCGGCGGCGGTCCGCCATCGCTCCCGGCGCGAGACCCACGTCCTCGGGGGACAGCGACAGGTTGCGGGCAATGTGGCGCAGCGTCGAGATGTCATGGATGGCGCGCCGACCGCTCTCGACCTTCGACACATAGGACTGATCAAAGCCCAGCCGGTCGGCTAGTTGCTGCTGTGTCAGTCCGTGCGCCTGCCGGTACGCCCTCAGGAGCTGGCCGACGCCGACGCTGGCTGGAGTGGCCCGCGGCGGCGTCCAGAGCCAGGTGTGACCAGTCACCTGCTGTCCTCTCGTCCGACAATCGTGTTACGCGAAGTGAGCATAACGAGTCGGGCATCTTGGAGCGCAGTGACACAAATCGACTGCTCCGTCCGGAGGCTGCCTGGTGGCGTCCTGCAACATCTTCGGTGCCTTGCGTTATGCGGCGGTGGTCCCGACTTCCCGGCCTTCACTGGTTCGGCAGCCCGTCAGAAAGATCAAGAATGATCACTATGACGATGGCGACGAGTATCCAGCGGAAGATGCCGATTCGATGCCAGATGTCCATCGCGATACTCCGCCCCGCACGGCGGCCGAGTACGAGCAGCGCGAGCAACGCGCCGCCCACCACGATGATGAAGATGCCGGCATTGCTGTGGTCCACGGAGAAGACCATCGCATAGCGCTGTGAAGCGACTGACGGAGTCCCGTCGTATTGCGGTCGCCGGCGGACGGGCCGCGCCCACGCCCCCGCGTGCCCGTCCCGCGCGGCGGCGGCGATCGCGAGCGTCGTCACGTGGAGGTGCTCCCGGATGTCGGTGGCGTGGGCGGCGCGAGGCCGCGGCGGGTGTGAGGGACATCATGCGGGATCCCCCCCGTCCCACCGCCGGACCAACACGCGCCCGGCATGGTGAACCCCACCTCACCGGTCACCCGCGTCCTCGTCTTCGGCGCGCATCTCGCCTGGGTCGTCCCTACTCTGTTCCGGATGTCCACGGCACTTATGACCGATCACTATGAGTTGACCATGCTGCGGGCGGCGCTGCGTTCCGGCGCCGCGCACCGACGCGTGGTCTTCGAGGTCTTCACCCGCGCCCTGCCGCCCGGGCGGCGCTTCGGCGTGTTCGCCGGGACCGGCCGGCTGCTCGCCGCGCTGGCCGACTTCCGCTTCGGACCGGACGAGATCGGCGCGCTGCTCGCGGCCGGAACCGTCGACGACGCCACCGCAGCGTGGCTGGCGGACTACCGCTTCCGCGGCGAGATCAGCGCGTTCGCCGAGGGCGAGCCGTTCTTCGCGGGGGCGCCGGTGCTCGTCGTCGAGGGCACCTTCGCCGAGTCGGTGCTGCTGGAGACGCTGGTCCTGTCAATCCTCAACCACGACAGCGCGATCGCCGCCGCCGCCGCGCGGATGGTCGCCGCCGCCGGCGAACGGCCCTGCATCGAGATGGGCACCCGGCGTACCCACGAGGCCGCGGCCATCGCCGCCGCGCGCGCCGCCTACCTCGCCGGCTTCACCGCGAGTTCCAATCTGGCCGCCGCCCGGGCGTACGCGGTGCCCAGCGCCGGCACCAGCGCCCACGCCTTCACCCTCGTGCATCCCAGCGAGGCCGACGCGTTCGCCGCCCAGGTCGCCGCCCTGGGCGCGGACACCACCCTGCTCGTGGACACCTACGACGTCACCGCCGGCATCGCGGCGGCCGTGGCCGCGGCGGGCCCGCAGCTCGGTGCCATCCGCATCGACAGCGGCGACCTCGGCGCCCTCGCCCTCGCCGGCCGCGCCCAGCTCGACGCCCTCGGCGCCACCGACACCCGGATCATCGCCACCGGCGACCTCGACGAACACGCCGTCGCCCGGCTCGCGGGCGCGCCCGTGGACGGCTACGGGATCGGTACCAGCCTGGTCACCGGGTCCGGAGCGCCCACCGCCGGCTTCGTCTACAAGCTCGTCGCGGTCGACGGCGAGCCCGTCGCGAAGCGCTCGGTGGGCAAGGGGACCCGGGGCGGTCGCAAGCGTGTCCTGCGCCGGCACGACCCCGCCGGCCGTGCCGTCGCCGACGTCGTCCTGCCCGCCGGCGTTCCCAGCGACCCGCATCCCGCCCGCGTGGAGGGCGGTGCGTCCCGTGACCGCGAGCTGCTCGTACGGGTCATGACCGGTGGTGAGCTGGCCGACGAGGGCCTGATCGGCCCGGCCGGCACCCGGCGGGCCCGCGAGCATCACGCCCTGGCCCTCGCCACCCTCGGCCCGGCCGCCCGCGACGTGCGCTTCGGCCAGCCCTGCCTCCCCGTGGTCCACGCCGCCCGGCCCTGACCCGCGCCCCCCGGCCCTCCCGGCCGGGGGAGGTCGCTCGTGCCGCGGTGGGAAGGGTGGCCAGACTGGAGGGGTGCCGCCCGCCTCACCGCCGGACCCGGCCCGGGTTTCCCGCGACGCCGATGCCGTCGGCGACCGCGGCCGTCGTCACGGTTCCGCCACCGTCACGCCGCCCGCGGTCGCCGTGAGCGTCGACCTCGTGCTGCTGACCCTGCGCGCCGGGCGGCTGTGCGTGCTGCTGATCCAGCGGGCGCGGCGGCCCGCCGACTGGGCGCTGCCCGGCGGCTTCGTCGACGGCGACGAGGACCTCGACGCCTCGGCCGCCCGCCGCCTCGTCGACGCCACCGGCGTGACCGGCACCGGCCATCTGGAGCAGCTGCGCACGTACGGCGGCCAGCGCCGCGAACCGCTCACCTGCGGGGTCAGCGTCGCCTACCTGGCGCTGCTGCCCAACCTGCCGCAGCCCCCGCCGCGGCCGGCGCGTCGCCCGGACGGGCACTGGTGGCCGGTGGAGGAGCTGGCGGCGCCCGGCGGCCCGATCCTGGCGGTCGACCACCGGCGGATCGTCATCGACGGGGTCGAGCGGGCCCGGGCGAAGCTCGAGTACACCCCGCTGGCCGCCGCGTTCTGCGAGGACGAGTTCACCCTGGCCGACCTGCGCCGCGTCTACGAGGCGGCCTGGGGCGTCGGGCTCGACGCACCGAACTTCCGCCGCAAGGTGCTCTCGACGCCGGGGTTCGTGGTCCCGGTGGGCCGGCGTACCTCGCCGCGCGGGGGTGGGCGGCCCGCCGAGCTGTACCGGCGCGGGATGGCGACGGCGCTGCATCCGCCGCTGCTGCGCCGGTCCGTCTGAGGGCCCGCGGGGTCCGACGGGTCGCCGACGCGGGCCTGGCGGCGGGTCGGGGCGTGGGAAACGCGTAACAATAGACCCCGTGTCTGTCACCGCCGTGTCGCCTCTCGACGTCGAGGAGGTTGACGAGTCCGTCGACGACGATCGGCCGTGGGTCGCGATCGTCTGGAACGATCCGGTCAACCTCATGACCTATGTGACGTACGTCTTCCAGAAGCTGTTCGGCTACAGCTGGGACCGGGCGCACGAGCTGATGCTCGACGTCCACCACAAGGGCCGCGCGTCGGTCGCCACCGGTACCCGGGAGGAGATGGAGGCCGACGCGGAGCGCCTGCATGCCTACGGGCTGTGGGCGACCATCGCCCAGGACTGAGCCTCCACCGCGGCCGCCCGGCCGCCCGCCCGGCACACTCACGCGGAACAATTGGCGGCCAACGGATGGTCTCCAGTTCATCTGCCTGATCTGGTGGTTGGGGCCGGCGCCGGTCGGTGATTCCACCGCAGGTGCACGGGTGGGCTATTCCGGATGGCCGTCCCGGGCGGCACGCAGGCCAGACCGGCCTGAGGTCGCACGGAAGGCCGAAAACAGCTCGTTGAATGGTTGGAACAATGCTCGCGGGGGATTTCGGAACGGCGTCCGGGCGCCGATTCCGGGCGACCCGGGCGGGGGCGCGGGATTTCCGGCCGGTGGGCGCCGGCCGGCGCCCCGAATTCGGCGGCCGGGCCGGGGTTTTCCGGTCGCCGGGCCGGGGCGGGCGACACGGCGTGCCGGTCGCGATGCGGGCGGTCGCGGTCGGCTCATGACTGGTTGGCCTCCGTGGGCGGACGATCCGCCGGGTTCCGGGTAGTTCAGCTGAGCTACCCCGTTCGGGGTAGTGGCTGGTGCGACGCCGGTGCGCGGTAGCCCGTTCGGAGGAGACCCGCCGCCGCGACGGCCGGGATCGGCCGGCGCGGCGCGGCCGAACGCCACGCAGCGTCACCATCGGCGGCTCCGGGGTGCCGACGGCTGCACTAGGCTGGCAGCTGCCGTCCCCCGCGGTACCGATGTCCTCCGAGGTGTCAGATGTCCTCCGAGGAGCCGGGGCCGCACATCCGGGCACGGCGAGGCGCGCAGCGACGGAGGACGCGAGGACGTGACCGCTGACGGTTTCCGGCGGACCCGAGCCGGGATCGAGCTGCGGCTGACCGAGCCGGTGGCGGCCCTGCTGTCCGAGCTCGTCAGCCACATCGAGGCGATGCTCGAACCGCCGCCGGTGGACGACCCGCTGGAGGCCCTGGTGGGCCTGCGCGACACCGCGCCCCCGCCGCCGGACGATCCGGCGCTCGCCCGGCTGCTGCCCGACCCGTACCCCGAGGACCCGATGGCCTCCGGGGACTTCCGGCGCCGGCGCACCGACGACCTGCTCGCCCGCAAGCGGACCGCGGCCCGCCGGGTGCTGGCCGCGATCCCCGGGCCGGGGCAGGCGCTCGTCCTCGACGAGGACGCCGCGCAGGACTGGCTGACCACCCTGAACGACGTCCGGCTCGTGCTCGGGACCCAGCTCGAGCTCACTGACGACGACTCGGCCGTGGAGCTGGCGCAGCTCGACCCGGACGACCCGCGCCGGCCGATGGCGGCCGTGTACGACTACCTCACCGTGCTGCTCGACGATCTGCTGCGCGCCCTGGTCTAGCCCGCCCGCGCCCAGAGCGCCCAGACCAGCCCGTCGGCGACGTACGGTGTGCCTGTGCTGCGTATCGACCGCGCCTGCTACGAGGCGATCGTCGCCCATGCCCGGCGTGACCATCCCGACGAGGCGTGTGGCGTCGTCGCGGGGCCGGTGGGCTCGGACCGGCCGGAGCGGTTCATCCCGATGGAGAACGCCGAGCGCTCGCCCACGTTCTACCGCTTCGACCCGATGGAACAGCTGCGGGTGTGGCGGGAGATGGACGACCGGGACGAGGAGCCCGTGGTGATCTACCATTCGCACACCGCGACCGAGGCGTACCCGTCGCGCACCGACATCTCCCTGGCGGCCGAGCCCGGCGCCCACTACGTGCTGGCGTCGACCCGGGAGCCCGACAGCACCGAGTTCCGGTCCTTCCGGATCGCCGACGGCCAGGTCACCGAGGAACCGGTGGAAATCGTCTGAGCCCCGGCGGCGTTGGGGATGGGTCGGGAGCGCGGACGGACCGCGCGGGCCGATCGGGGGACAGCCGCCGCATCCGGCGGGCATTCTGACCCTGCGGGCCTCCGCCTGCCGTATCACCACCGCCCAGCCGGGCGGCGCCTCGGTCGAGCCCGACCGCGGGCACTCGCGAAAGGAGCATCATGGCAGTCCAGGTCCGTGTGCCGACGATCCTGCGTACTTACACGGGAGGGGCGAAGCTGGTCGAGGGCACGGGCGACACGCTCGCCGCGCTCTTCCTCGACCTCGACTCCCGCCACAGTGGGCTGCGCGGCCGGCTGGTGGCGGGCGACGAGGGTGCCGAGCTGCACCGCTTCGTCAACATCTACATCAACGACGAGGACGTGCGCTTCCTCGGCGGCCTCGACGCCAAGCTCGGTGACGGCGACGAGGTGACGATCCTGCCGGCGGTCGCCGGGGGTGGCGTCGACGCCCTGCCCGTGCCGTCCTCCCGTCCGGGCCACCGGCGGATCTGACGCGAGCGGCAGGTCCGACACATGCGATTCGACTCGCTGGCCGACTCGGTCGGCCGGACCCCGCTCGTCGGGCTGCCGCGCCTGTCCCCGTCGCCGGAGGTCCGGCTGTGGGCGAAGCTCGAGCAGGACAACCCGACCGGGTCGATCAAGGACCGGGCGGCGCTGTGGATGATCGCCGACGGTGAGAAGCGCGGGCTGCTCACCCCCGGGGCGACCGTCCTCGAGCCGACCTCCGGCAACACGGGCATCTCACTGGCGATGGCCTGCCGGCAGAAGGGCTACCGGCTGATCTGCGTGATGCCGGAGAACACCTCCGTCGAGCGCCGGCAGCTGCTGCAGATGTGGGGCGCCGAGATCCGGTTCTCGCCGGCCGCCGGCGGCTCGAACGAGGCGGTCGCCGTCGCCAAGCGCCTCGCCGCCGAAAACCCGGACTGGGTCATGCTCTACCAGTACGGCAACCCGGCGAACGCCCAGGCGCACTACGAGACGACCGGCCCGGAGATCCTCGCCGACCTGCCCGGCATCACCCACTTCGTCGCCGGCCTCGGCACCACCGGCACGCTGATGGGTACCGGCCGCTACCTCAGGGAGCACGTGCCGGGGATCACGATCGTCGCCGCCGAGCCGCGCTATGGCGAGCTCGTCTACGGGCTGCGCAACATCGACGAGGGCTTCGTGCCCGAGCTGTATGACGCCTCCGTGCTCACCTCGCGCTACTCGGTCGGCCCGCGGGAGGCGCTGCGGCGCACCCGCGAGCTGGTCCAGGAGGAGGGCATCTTCGCCGGCATCTCCACCGGGGCGATCCTGCACGCCGCCCTCGGCCAGGCCGAGCGGGCGGTCCGCGAGGGCCAGCGAGCCGACATCGCGCTCATCGTCGCCGACGGCGGCTGGAAGTACCTGTCCACCGGCGCCTACGCCGGCACCCTCGAGGAGGCCGAGGCCGCCCTCGAAGGCCAGCTCTGGGCGTGAGCGCCGCGGTCCCGCGGGACCGCGGCGCCCCGCCGTCAGTCGCGGCGCCGCCCCAGGATCGGTGAGCCTCAGTCGGCGAGGACCTGGGCGATGACGGTGGTGAGGTCGCGGAAGGCGCGGCCGCGGTGGCTGATGGCGTCCTTCTCGGCGGCGGTGAGCTCGGCGTTGGTGCGGGTCTGGCCGTCGGCGAGGAACAGCGGGTCGTAGCCGAAGCCGTGGTCGCCCCGGGGCTCGGTGAGCAGGACACCGCGCAGCTCGCCGTGCGCGACCCGCTCGACGCCGCCGGGGGTGACCAGGGCGGCGGCGCAGACGAACGCGGCGCCGCGCCGCGCTGGCGGGACGTCGTCGAGCTGGGCGAGCAGCAGGGCGTTGTTCGCCTCGTCCCGCTCGACCCGGGTGCCGTCGCGGCGGCCGGACCAGCGGGCGGAGCGCACGCTGGGCATCCCGGACAGCTCGTCGACGGTGAGGCCGGAGTCGTCGGCCACGGCGGGCAGGCCGGTCAGCTCGGCCGCCGCCCGCGCCTTGATCAGGGCGTTCTCGGCGAAGGTGGTGCCGGTCTCGGCGACCTCCTCGCCGTCAGGCAGGCCGATGAGCTCCACGTCGAGGCCGCTCGCGACCAGGATGCGCCGAAGCTCCACGAGCTTGGCCTCGTTGCGGCTGGCCAACACGATCTTCGTCGTCATCGGGGGCGGGTCCCGTCGGGGCGGGCGGGGCCGGCGGGGGCCGGGCCGCGCAGGGCTTCGGTCTGGATGGCGGTGAGCTGGGCGCAGCCGCGTACCGCCAGGTCGAGCAGACTGTCGAGCATCGAACGGTCGAACGGGGCGCCCTCGGCGGTGCCCTGGACCTCGACGAAGCCGTCCGCGCCGGTGCACACCACGTTCATGTCGGTGTCGGCGGTGGAGTCCTCGGTGTAGGCGAGGTCGAGCATCGGCTCGCCGCCGACGACGCCGACGCTCACCGCGGCGATGCTCGTCGTGATCGCCTTCGGCCGGTCGAGCCAGCGGGCCGCGTCGACGAGGGCGACGTAGGCGCCGGTGATCGCGGCGGTGCGGGTGCCGCCGTCGGCGAGCAGGACGTCACAGTCGATGGCGATCGTGTTCTCGCCGAGAGCGGCGAGGTCGATGCAGGCCCGCAGGCTGCGCCCGATCAACCGGGAGATCTCGTGGGTGCGTCCGCCGACCCGGCCGCGCACGGACTCGCGGTCGTTGCGGGTGTTCGTGGCCCGCGGCAGCATCGCGTACTCGGCGGTCACCCAGCCCAGTCCGCTGCCCTTGCGCCAGCGCGGCACCCCGGTCGTCACCGACGCGGCGCACAGCACCCTGGTGCGGCCCGCGGTGATCAGGGCGGATCCCTCGGCCTGCTCCTGCCAGCCGCGCTGGATCGTCACCGGTCGCAGCTCATCCGGCTTTCTGCCATCGACTCGTGTCACCCCGCGACACTACCGGCGGGCGACCTCAGAGCTCGAAGACGGCCCCGGGGGTGGCGAGGGTCAGCTCGCCCTCGTAGGCGCCGGCGGCCTCCTCCTCGGTGCGCGCGGCGTTGCCCCAGGGCACGAGGTGGGTCAGCACGAGCCGGCCGACGTCGGCGCGCCGGGCGTGCTCGCCGGCCTCCCGGCCGGTCAGGTGCAGGTCCGGGGGATTGTCCTCGTCGTCGAGGAAGGACGCCTCGCACAGGAACAGGTCGCTGTCGCGGGCGAGGCGGACGAGCCGGTCGCACGCGCCGGTGTCGCCAGAATAGGTCAGCACCTTGTCCCCGGCGGTGACGCGCACGCCGTAGGCCTCGATCGGGTGGGCCACCCGGGTGAGGTCGATGCGGAACGGGCCGACGTGCAGGCAGCCGGCGCCGATCGTGCGGAAGTCGTAGATGTCGGCGAGGCTGTCCTCCGGCCACTTCTCGAAGGCGCCGCACAGCCGTTCCTGGGTGTTGATCGGCCCGTAGACGGGCAGCTTCGGCGGCATCCCCTCGGGGTGGTAGCGCCGCGCGTAGGAGTTGGCGACCAGGTCGAGGCAGTGGTCCCCGTGCAGGTGACTGAGCAGGACGGCGTCGATGTCGCGCAGGTCACAGTGCTTCTGCAGCTCGCCCATCGAACCGTTGCCCGCGTCGACGACGAGCCGGAAGCCGTCCGACTCGACCAGGTAGGACGAGCAGGCGGAGGCCGGGCCGGGGTACGTGCCGGAACAGCCGAGAATCGTCAGTTTCACCGTGGCACCACCGGGCTTCGCTGGGAGGGATCCTGATCCGCCCCGGTGTGGGCGGGCCAGACGACTGGGGTCGTGGTCCTGGCGGGTGGCGACGCCGGCGGCGCCGCCGAGACCCTGGCGAGCTCGGGGCCAAGGAACCGGCGCCCCACCCGGGCGAAGGTCGCCGGATCGCCGGTGGTCAGGAAGCGGTGATCCGGGGGCGGCAGGTCGGGGTCGCGGAACAGGCCCTCCCGGGCGAGCACCCGGTAGGTGTCCTTCGCCGTCTCCTCGGCGCTGCTCACCAGCGTCACCCCCTCGCCCATGACGAGGCCGATCACGCCGGTCAGCACCGGATAGTGTGTACATCCGAGTATCACCGTGTCGACGTCCGCTTCCTGCAGCGGTGCGAGGTACGCCTCGGTCAGGCCGAGCAGCTGCCGCCCGGAGGTGATACCCCGCTCGACGAAGTCCACGAACGCGGGGCAGGCGACGCTGGTGAGCTCCATCCCGGCCGCGGCGGTGAACGCGTCCTCGTACGCCCGGCTGCCGATCGTGGCCACCGTGCCGATGACGCCGACCCGCCCGCTGCGGGTGGCGGCGACCGCCCGCCTGGTCGCAGGCATGATCACTTCGACCACCGGGACGTCGTAGCGCTCGCGGGCGTCGCGCAGGCAGGCGGCGCTGGCGGTGTTGCAGGCGATGACAAGCAGTTTCACCCCCTCCGACACCAGGCGATCCAGGCATTCCAGCGCATAGCTGCGCACGTCGGCGATCGGTCGTGGTCCGTACGGTGCCCGCGCGGTGTCGCCGAGATAGAGCAGGGGCTCATGCGGAAGCTGGTCGAGAATGGCGCGCGCCACCGTGAGACCGCCCACCCCGCTGTCGAACACTCCGACCGGCGCCCCGCTCATGAGCGATCAGACTAAGCCGGAAACCCGGCGCTCACCCTGTGGCTGTCATCACGAAACCTTTGTCCAATGTCGGACACTACGCCCAGGTCGCCCGTCCGGCGGATCTGTCCGGCGTGGCGGGCGCGTTCGTCGGGTCTCATGGCCTCCTGTTACCCACGGACGGCGGGGGGTGTGCCGCGCGCGGACGATGTGTGGCCGGGAAGACAGGCGGCGGGGTGCCGAAGGCGCGGACAAAGCACGGAATTCGGGTCATGTCGTGGGAACTCGGACGGACGGCCCGAGTCCCCCTCGGCCGACGAATGGCGCGTGGCGGGCCTCGGCATACGGGTTGAGGACCGGCAAACGGGGTGTAGGCTAGAACTGCCTGTAATCGATCAGTGACTACACGCTATCGAGCAGGTAGGTTGAGGATGCGACTGTGGTGTCCGGGTCGATCCCATCCGTCCCCGACCCGCGATGCCCAGTCGCTCCTCGGTCTCGGCGGCGCCCGGTCGGGGCATCCCTGCTGGATGTCCCGACCGGCACCGTCGGGCCAGCGAGCGTCCAGAGGCGGTCCGGCTGGTCCGCGTCCCGCGCGGAAACGGCGTGCGTCCTCGACCCTCGGCGTACGGACGCGATCCGCACAGGCTCGGCCGCCGCAAGCGGTTCCCTGGTGTCGTCCTGTGGCCTTACGATGACCTGATGCGGAAGTCGTCGTCGCGACGGCGGCCCGTCGGTCATCAAACGCGGGTGGTACGAGGCGGTGGGTGATCGGGGCCGGCGCCGCGTGGGATGGGCGGAGTAAGCGCCATGAGCGTCCACAAACCACCCTCCCCGCTTGTCGGGTTGGCGTCGATCGAGGTCGGCGGCGCGGCGATGGCGATAGGAAGATGCCTATGGCACGACTGTCCGCCGCCGCCGTCCCGGGCCTTGGAGTCCTGGCCGCGGGAGGCGCCGTCGGGGCGGTCGCGTCGGCACCCGGTAACGGCTACCTGATCCTGGCCATCATCAGCCTCTTCGTCGTGGGGGTTAACATCACTGCCTGGCTCGTGATCCCGCGCATGGTCGCCTCGGTCACCGCACCCGCCGACGCCGCGGCGCCCGGCGCGTCCGCGCACACCCCGCCCGACGGGCTGGCCGACGCCCCCCGGATCGGGCCGGAGTGGCCGGGCGATCTCGCCGCCGAACCCGCCGCGGACGAGTGGTCGTCGTGCTGGGACTACGCCGGGCCCGACGAGTCCGACGGGGACAGCGCCGAGGACGAGCCCTGGTACCTGCCCGGCGCGGCGGACAACGTCTCCTGGAGCGTCGCCGTCGGCGGCCCGCGCTCCCGCCAGTCGAGCTGGTCACCGGGCGGTGCCGCCGACTAGGAGCGAGCGGCACACCGCTCACAGCAGCACCGCCAGCAGCACCGCGAGCCACAGGGACGCGCCGTGCAGGGACTGGTCGGCGAGGTACATGCCGTTCAGGCCATGCTCGGCGAGCTCGGCGAACTCCCCGCCCCCGGTGCGCACCAGCAGCCAGCGCACCGCCCGCCGCCGGTCCCACAGCGCGTGGCTGCCCGCGGACACCAGCAACCCGACCGCGACACCCACCGGCGACAGCGTCAGGTGCAGCGCGGCCAGCGTGCTGGCGGCCATGACGATCACGACCGCGTGGTAGGCGGCCAGATGGCGCGCCAGCGCCGCCCATCCGAGCCAGCCCGGCTCGGTCTTCAGCCGGGCCTGCGCGTCGGTCTGCCCGAGCACATGGTCGGCGAGCCGGTGCGCCACCAGGACGGTCACGATCAGGACGGCGAAGGTCACGGCCCTGGTCATGACGCCGATACCGGACGCCGGGGCAGTCGCGTGCTCATGTGATCCACTGTGCGGCGGCGCGCGGCATGGCACCGCATCCTGCGACGGCTTTCCGCTTGCCCGCCCGCCAATGCCGGCGGCCAGCGCGCGACAGCCGCGGGCGGGCTCGCGTCAGGCCAGGCCGGCGCGGCGGCGGGCGGTCTCGGCGACCGCCGCCCAGTCCTGCTCCTGCTGGCCGTGCGCCAGCGCGTCGAGGAAGGCGTCCCGCAGCACCCCGCCGAACGGCAGCGGGACGTTGCGCTCCTGTCCGGAGGTGAGGGCGAGCTGGACGTCCTTGAAGCCGAGGGGCAGCCGGAAGTTCACCGGCTCGTACCGCCGCTTTCCGATCATGCCGCCGTACCCGGCGAAGACGGGACCGGTGAACAGGGTGTCGGTCAGCACGTCGATGAACGCGCTCGGGTCGAGCCCGCCGGCCTCGATCACCGCCGTCGCCTCGGCCATCGCCTCGATGGAACATGCGATGAGGTAGTTGCCGAAGATCTTCACCAGGTTCGCCTGCGCCGGCTCCTCCCCGACCGGCCAGGTGCGCCGGCCGAGGACGTCGAACAGGGGCGCCACCTCGGCGATCGCCGCGGGGTCACCGCCGGCCACGACGGTGAGGTTGCCTGCGGCGGCCGCGTCGGTGCGGCCGAAGACGGGCGCGGCGAGGTAGCGCAGGCCGCGTTCGGCGTGCTCGCGGGCGGCCCGCTGCGCGAGCGCGGTGCTGACCGTCGCCATGTTCACGTGCAGCGCGCCGGCCGGCGCGGCGTCGAGCACGGCCGGGTCGAGCAGCCGCTCGGCGACGGCCGCGTCGTCGGACAGCATGCTCAGCACGGTGCCGGTCGCGAACGCCTCGTCGATGCCCGCCGCGATGGCCCCGGCGTCGGCGAGCCGTCGGACGGGCTCGGAGGAGCGGTTCCAGACCAGCACGGTGTGTCCCGCGTCGAGCAGATTTCGGGCCATCGCGGCCCCCATCCCACCCAGACCGATGAATCCGACCCTCATGCCGCACGCTCCTGACCGCCGGTCCGCGGGCGCGCGTCCGGACAGGCACAATCCTGTCGCACCCGTGTCGTCGGCGCGGTCGGGACCCCCGGGCGTCCGCCGGTCAGACGCCCGCCGGTCAGACGTCCGCCGGCACGGGCACGCCGCTGGCATCGCTGAGGGCGAGGAACTTCATCCGTGGCGGACCGGCGAGCAGGTCCCGCCAACCCGCCACGAAGCGGTGGATGTGCGGCTGGTCGGCGTGCTCGTCGAAGGCGGCGCGGTCGCGGTAGAGCTCGTAGAACAGCCGTGCGTTCGGCTCGCCGTCGATGCGGTGGGCGGCATAGACGATCGTGCCGGGCTCATGCTCGGCGACGAGGGGGATGGTCCTGGCGACCAGGGCATCGAACGCGTCCGCGGTGTCGGGGCGAACCTCGAACCGCACCATCAGACCGAACATGCGCACACCTCCGTCGGATGCCTCGCCGGGCGGGGGATACGCACATCTCCTCGCTCGGATGGCTACCGATTGTGACACTCATCGCCATCAGGGTAACGGTCGGCGGCAAGGATCGCGAGGGCACGGGTCACCAGATGGCGCATGAACGCCGGACGGCCGCGATAGCCGGCCAGGAACTCCTCCGGCGTGACGAGACGCCGCCCGGCCGACTCGTGGGTGGGCTCCCACAGCGCGAGCTCGGTGACCCGCGCGGCCCGGATCACCATGTAGCTGAGGTCGTCGGCGCCGAAGTAGTCCGACTCGACGACCTCGACGGGCAGCAGGGCGCCGAGCCGGGCCCGGACCTCCTCCCACGTCTCGCGCCGTACGGTCTGGTCGATGCTCGTCTCCCCGCGCTGGACGTGGCCGCCGGGGATGTCCAGCCCGCGGTCCAGCTCGGCCACGACGAGCCGGCCGTCGCCGGTGAGGGCCACCACCGCGGCGCTCGTCACCCGCTCGAACGGCGGGTCCGGAGCCGGCCCGAGGAACGTCAGCCGGGTCGCGCCCCCGCGGCGCTCCCGCACCGGTCGCCGATCCTCACCCGCGTCCGTCAAGGCGGCTCCTTCGATGCGCGCGGTGCCGGATTCGTCCGGCCTCCCTTTTATCGCAGGTTCGGCGGCGGCGGGCGGCTCAGTGCCCGGAATCCGGCGAGTGACCGGGTTCGCGTCGCCGGGAGCGGCCGGCGTCGCCGACCTGGCGGATCTCCTTGTGCGGGAAGCGCCGGCGCGCGTACTCCGCCGCCGGCGAATCGGCGGTCACGTACAGCGTCTCCACCTTGTCCTGCAGCGGCCGCAGCACCTGGGCCATGAAATCGCGGCGGTCCGCCAGGTACGGCTCGAGGACGTCCTCGCCGGCCGGGCACACCGCCATGCAGTACGCGGCCTTGTAGTTCGCGCGGAACGACAGGCTCTGCCACATCGAGGCGTTCTCGGTGTCACTCACCCGGGTCCGGAAGTCCGCGCCGTCCGTACTGTCCGCGACCGTCTCCGCCCAGTCGGTGAAGCCGCCCATGAACTCCCGGTAGTTGTGGGTGAAGCAGGTGTGGAAGTCGAACGAGCCGTCCTTGCCGATCGCCCCGACCGGGCACGCGGCCACGCAGAGCTTGCACTCCAGGCAGGGGTTGTAGTTGATGGGCGAGCCGTAGGCGCTCACCTCCGCGTCGACCAGCAGGGTGGTGAGCAGGACGAAGTTGCCGAAGCGGGGATGGATGACGTTGCGGTGGATGCCGATGGCGCCGAGCCCCGCGGCGACGGCGACCGTCTTGTGCGCGACGACCCAGATCCGCCCCGGGTAGCGGTCCATCTCCATCGGGAAGGTCGCGGACGGGTTCACCGCCCGGTACCCCGCGTCCGCCAGGGCCTGGACGATCCGGCGGGCGGCCTCGTTGATGATCTCGCCGCTGCGGTGGAACTCCTGGTTGGCGATGCTGCGCTCGGGAGACCGGACGTTGTCCCGGGCCATCCGGACGACGAGGGAGACGAGGCTGCGGGTGCCGGGCAGCGCCCGCTCGACGTGCGGCCGCTCGGCGGCGAGCTCCGGGCGGTCCAGCGGGACCGCGGCCACGTCGTCGGCACCCGCCCGCAGCGCGATCTCCCGCAGCCACTCGGCGTCGATCACCCGCGGTGACGGCGGCTGGCCGCCCTGGTCCGCCCGCGCGGCGGCCTGCCTGGCCCGTACGGCCCGGACGGACGGATGGTCGCGCAGCCGCGCCGGCAGGGTCGAGGACGGGTCGGGTCGTTCGTCCACGGTGCCTCCCAGATGTCAGTTGTAATTTCCAACTGACTATCGAGGTGGCCTGGCGGCTGGGTCAACCGGTTAGGTTGGATATCCGGACTGACCCGCGCTGGTGGGGCCGGGCACTGGTGGGGGCCGGGAGCTGGTGGGGCGGGGAGCGGAAGGATGATCGGCATGGTGGGTGGCGGGCGGGAGTGCTCGCTCGCGGGAGCGCTGGGCGTGGTCGGGGAGCGGTGGAGCCTGCTCGCGCTGCGCGAGGTGATGCTCGGCGAGCGGCGCTTCGACCAGATCGCCCGCAACACCGGGGCGAGCCGGGACATCCTCGCCGCCCGGCTGCGCACCCTCGTCGAGCACGGTGTGCTGGCGAAGGAGCTCTACCAGGAGCATCCGCCGCGCTACGAGTACGTCGCGACCGACGCCGGCCGCGCGCTGCAGCCGATCCTGCTGGCGCTGATGGCCTGGGGGGACCGGTATGTCACCGCGGGCCCGCCGCCGACGGTGTTCGAGCATGACTGTGGCGCCGAGCTGCGCCCGGAACTGACCTGCGGCCACTGCCACGCCCCCGTGGCGCCCGGCTCCGCCCGCCTGGTCCGGCTCGGTCAGGTCCACTGAGCGTTTGACCTCGTCCGCCGGCCCCGTCGGACGAGCCGGGTGCTCGGTCGGTTGCGCTGCGGAGGACGGTGGTCAACCACGGTTCATCGAATGTCCGTCTGGCGGCAGGGTCACTCGGATCACAGAGCCCTGGACGGACTGGGCTGCACCATTTGTGAAACGTACTTCGACGAACCATGATTCGGTCAAGTACAGTTCGGTCAACCGTACTTCGATCTGAAGGGTCGGACGATGGCTGTGCCTGCGAAGCCCACTCACCTGTTCGATCGGCATGCCGAGTGGCGAGGCCTGACGTCCTTCGTGGCCGATGCTCGCCCGGGAGCGACTCTCGGCGTGGTGAGCGGGCGGCGCCGGCAGGGCAAGAGCTATCTACTCCAGGCGCTGGCCACTGCCGCCGGCGGGATCTACTTCCCCGCCCTGGAACTGACCGAGGCGGTCTCGCTGCGGCTGTTCGCCGATGAACTCGTCAGATTCACCGGCGCCCCGGTCCCACCTTTCCGGGACTGGCTGGACGCCGTCCCGTTCCTTCTGCGTGCCGCGAGCGGCCGCCCCGTACCAGTCGTGATCGACGAGTTCCCGTTTCTGGTCAAGGCGTCGCCGGAGCTGCCGTCGATCATCCAACGTGAGCTCGGGCCAGGCGGCAGCGGCGGTGCCAGCAGCGCGCGCCTGCTGCTGTGCGGCTCAGCGATGTCCGTCATGGGAGGACTGCTGTCCGGACAGGCGCCGCTGCGCGGACGCGCGGGTCTCGAACTGCTGGTCCATCCCTTCGGCTACCGGGACGCCGCGCGGTTCTGGGGCATCACGGATCCGGCACTCGCGGTACTCGTGCACTCCGTGGTCGGCGGAACACCCGCCTACCGTCGCGAATTCGTCCGCGACGACGCCCCGTCGGGCTTGGGCGACTTCGACGCCTGGATGATCAGGACCGTGCTGAACCCGCAGACCCCTCTGTTCCGAGAAGCCCGCTATCTTCTCACGGAGGAGACCGACATCCGCGACTCATCGCTGTATCACTCCGTGCTGTCCGCCGTCGCCGGGGGGAACTCGACCAGTGGGGGCATCGCCAGCTATGTCGGCAGGAAGGCCAACGAGATAGCCCACCCGCTGCGGGTTCTGGAGGACTCCCGGCTGCTGGTCAGGGAGCCCGACCTGTTCAGGCCAGGGAGGGCGGTCTACAGGATAGCCGAGCCGCTGATCAGCTTTTATCACGCGGTGATGAGTCGGGACTGGACAAGGCTGGAGCGCGGCGACGCGGCGACGATCTGGCCCAGCGCGCAGCCGCGATTCCTTTCCCAGATCGTTGGCCCGCATTTCGAGACCGTCTGCCGGGACTATGCGATCATGGCCGACCCGGTGGTGTTTGGCGGCCTGCCAGCCGAGGTCGGAGCGGGAGTAGTGGCCGACCCCGCCAAGAAGACTCAGATCCAGATCGATGTCGCCGTGCTTGCGCCGGCAGAACACGGACAACCGCGCAGGATCCTCTCCCTCGGGGAAACGAAGTGGGACCGAGTTATGGACCGGCGTCACACCGAGCGCCTGCGCCGCGCCCGCGACCTGCTGACAGCCAAGGGCTTTGACACCCGTGACACGGTCATCACCTGTTACTCGGGTGCGGGATTCCACCCGGACCTGGAATCCGAGGGTCCGAGGGATGTCCGACTCATTGGCCTCGACCAGCTGTACGCGGGCTGACCGGCGGCGAGAGGATCAGGCCATCAGCGCCACAGGCCACGGGGTCTCCCGGAGCGTCCATGGCTGCAATGGCACAATCCTCCTCGAAAAGTTGACGACCCGCGAGTAGCGCGACGTCCGTCGGCCGAACTGTGGCCGCTCTACGGCCCTTACAATGGCTCGGCCGTGGCTCGGCCTTGCGTAGCGGGCTTGAGTTCCGGTGGGTGTCGCAGCACCGCTGACCCGCAGGCCGCAGAGCCCATTATCATACTGAGGTGCCTACGACTCATGTCCTGATCGTCGGTCTTGACCCACATGCGCTGCCGGGTGTGGATGTCCAAGCGATTGAACGCGGTCTCGCGTACGGCCTCGGGCGGGTCCAGGAGGCTGGTTACCTCGCCGAGCAACTTCTGGTTCCACTCGACGAGTCAGCGCTGGACCAGATCAGGAAAGCGTTGGTCAGCCAGGCCTGGGATGCCGTCGTCATTGGCGGAGGTATCCGCAAGCCCGAGCCACTGCTGGAGTTCTTCGAGGCCGTGGTCAACCTCGTGCACGCCGCCGTGCCGACCGCCAAGATCGCGTTCAACTCCGACGGTGGAGCCAGCCTCGAGGCCGTCCAACGGGTCCTGTCCTGACAGAGTGCGCCTGGCCACAACGCCACCCCTGTGACGTCCTGTAACCCCTGGCGCAGGAAGTGCCGTACGGCAGTTGTAGGACGGATGTCGGTGGACGTCGCCGAGCCCGTCACCTGCAATGATGGACGCCGGTAGATGCTCACGCACGGCCTGTCGAGGTCTGGCGACGGCGCGGCGGTCGGCTTCGCTGGGGCGGTGGGCGTAGACGCGCAGGGTGATGGTGCCGCTGTTGCCGTGGCCGGCGGGTGGCGGTGGTCGACGCCGGCGGCCCCGTCGACACCTGCTGGACAGCCTGAGTGCGGGAGGGGGGATTTGAACCCCCACGCCCTAGGGCGGCAGGACCTAAACCTGCTGCGTCTGCCATTCCGCCACTCCCGCGTGGCTCCAGAGTAGCGAGCGTCGAGGGTTCACTGACGGGCTGGTTCTCCGAAGCGTCGATCGGGTGTCACGCTGCGCGGCCAGGGTGGTCCGGATGCGTTCTGACTGCGCCGGCGAGGTTTGTGAGGCGGTTCGCTGGACACGTAACCGCACGTCAGCAGGGTTCGTGCCGTCGGCCACAGAGCCGCCCCACAGTCGCCCAGCCGACAGGTGGGACGGCGCTGCTGTCGCCTGGCCGACCCGCACGGCGGGGCGCCGGGCGGCAGGGTGGGCCGTGCGCCGGTTCGCGCGAGGACGACTGGGAGACGACGCAGATGACGACCATGGAGGTCCCCGACACCCCCACGGCCACGGACACGGGCGGCGACGCGGAGAGCACCGCGGAGCGCGCGCTGCTGGAGCGCAACGCGGCGCTCACGCTCATCCACAGCGGTCAGGCGACCACCGCGACCGTCGACACGCTGCGCGACACCGGTGCCCGGGTCAACGGGCGGGCCGTCGCCGAGGTGCGGCTGCTCGTCGACCGGCCGGGGGCGGAGCCGTACCCGGTGACCCGCAGCGCGGTCGCGCCGGAGCCGGACGTCGACCTCGCCGAGGCCGCCGTCGCCTCCTCGGGCCGGCCCCGGCGCATCCCCGTCCTCGTCGATCCGGGCCGTCCGGACAACGTGCTCCTGCGCTGGGACCTGCGCCCGGCGAGCTAGTCAGGCGGTGGCGAGGTCGAGGTCGCGCAGCAGCTTGGCGACGTGGCCCGTCGCGCGGACGTTGTACTGCGCGACCTCGATCGCCCCGTCGGCGCCGATCACGAACGTCGAGCGGATGACCCCGACGGTCTTCTTGCCGTACATCGTCTTCTCGCCGAAGGCGCCGTAGGCCTGGAGCACCGCGCGATCCGGGTCGGACAGCAGCGGGAACGTCAGGGCCTGGTTGTCGCGGAACTTCGCGAGCTTCGCCGGCTTGTCCGGGGAGATCCCGAGCACGTCGATGCCGGCGTCGCCGAGCAGGGCCAGGTTGTCGCGGAAGTCGCAGGCCTGCTTCGTGCAGCCGGGGGTGGACGCGGCCGGGTAGAAGTAGACGACGACGCGCCGGCCCCGGTACGACGACAGCGCGACCTCCTTGCCGTCGGCGTCGGGCAGGGTGAAGTCGGGGGCGGGGTCGCCGGGGGCGAGACGGGCGGCGCTGGCGGTCTCAGTCATGGCCCGACAAGCTAGCCGGGCCGCGCGCGCCCCGGCAAACCGCCTCCCCGCGGGACGGCGCCGCCGGGTCGAGACCCGGCCGCCGTCCCGCGAGGTGTGGTGTGGCGGATTCGAGCTGTGGTGTGGCGGATTCAGCGTGTGGCGGGCTCAGCGTGTGGCGGGCTCAGCTCGCGGCGGAGACGGCGGCGCGGAAGCCGTCTGGGGTGAGCTGGTCGCCGGTGAGCTGTCTGCCGTTGATGAGCACGGTCGGGGTGCCGGTGACGCCGGCCTTGCCCGCGTCGCTGTCGACCTTGGCGACGTAGCCGTCGTACGTGCCGTTGTTCACCGCGTCCTTGTAGGCCTGGGAGGTCAGGCCGGCCTTGGCGCCGAGCTCGATGAGCGTGGCGTTGGTGAATCCGCCGGTGTGCTCCTTGGGCTGGTTGGCGTACAGGACGTCATGCAGCTGGCGGAACTTCCCCTCGTTCGCGGCCGCGGCCGAGGCGTTCGCCGCCCGCTTCGACTCGGGGCCCAGGAACGACATCATGTGATAGTCAATCTTGATCTTTCCCTCGTCGAGCAGGCCGCGGAAGGTCGAGCCGGTCTGCTTCTCCAGGGCCTCGCAGGCGGGGCACTGGAAGTCCTCGTACATGTCGACGGTGACGGGGGCCGAGGCCTTGCCCACGACGATGCCGTGGTCGGTCCCGGTCGACCCGGCCGGCAGGACGACGGGCTTGGACTCCTCCCGCGAGTTCTGCACGGCGAACCCGATGCCACCGGCGACGAGCAGCGCCAGGACCACCACGCCGGCGACGATCCAGTTGCGCCGCCGCCGCTCCCGCGCCGCCTCGGCCGCCCGCGCCGCCGCCGCCTTCGCCCGCCGCTCGTCGGCGCTGCTGCGCCGCTTGTCGACCGGCCGCCCGCCACCGGAGCCGGAGCCGCCCTTCGACCCGGATCCGCCGCCTGAGCCGCTCGCGTCAGGCTTGCGCAGGACGTCCGATCCGTCGGTGTCGGGCTGGTCCGCGCCGGCCCGCGCCTGGCCCGCCGAGCCCCGGGTGGGGCCGCCGTTCCTGCCGCCGGACCTAGTCTTCGAGGTCATCGTCGTCACTCCCGAAACGGTCGTCGACCGGTCTGTCGAGGAGGCGGTCCACGGCGAGGTAGCCGACGGGCCGCCAGGCGAGCACCGCCGCGACGGCCAGCAGCAGGCTGTCGCGGATGAGCTCGGAGGTGTAGTGGGTGGAGGCGCCTGCGGACAGGTCGCCGCCGGAGGAGAAGCAGCCGCAGTCGATGCGCAGGCCGCGGGCCGCCGCCGAGGCGATCGCCGCGATGTAGAGGGCGAACATCAGCGCTGAGACCAGGGCCGTCACCCGTACGGCGAGGCCCGCGACCAGCAGCACGCCGAGCGCGATCTCCAGGAACGGCACGCCGTACGCGACGGGCTGCACCAGCGCCTCGGGGAGGATCCGGAACGCGCGTATCGAGCGCACCATGCCCTCGGGATCATTGATCTTGAGTAGCCCGGCGGCCAGCCAGACGGCGCCGAGCACGAGCCGTAGCGCCGTGGAGACGGCACGGCTGGCCGGCTGTGTCGGCGCGCTGAGGCGATAGGCAAGGGTGTTCATGTCCGTGGTTCCGGTCCGGACCGCTCGGCGGTCAGCGTGGGCAGGTCGTCGATGTAGTTCTGGACACTCGTGCCCGCCAGGTACAGCACACGGACCCGATCGTCGCGGGAGAAAACGATCACCTGGGACCCGTGGGCGACCTGAATCGAGCCGTCGGCCTGGACCTCCGGCTTCTCCAGCGGAACGCCGAGGGACTCGGCGTCGGCCTGGATCTGGTCGAACGACCCACGGACTCCGATGAAGCTCGCGTCGAACTGTCTAAGCCAACGAGTGAGAACCGGTCCGGTATCCCGATCCGGATCGGTCGTCACGAACACGACCGCGATTTGCCGCCGGACGTCGGGTTTGACCTCGCTGAGCGCGGCCGCGAGGTCGGCCATGGTCGTCGGGCAGACGTCCGGGCAGTTCGTGTACCCGAAGAACAGCATGGTGATCTTGCCCTTGGTGCGGGCGCGCAGGTCGAACGGGGCACCGTTGACATCGGTCAGCGTGTTGAGGGTGGGCTCGGCCTGGCGGTCGGCCGGGACGACGCCGTGCAGCCCGTTGTCGCCGGTGTTCCCGCCGTCGACGATGGTGACGCCGTCGTCGGTGCCGGACCCGGCGCATGCGCCGACCAGCATGGACGTGACGGCGAGGAGGACACCGACCAGGCCGAGGCGGCGTCCGGCGCGGCGGGGCGAGTGATCGGGTCGGTCCGCGGGCGACGGGCGGAACGTGGGCGACGGGCGGCGGGCGGGTGTCCGGCGGAGCCGGGTGGCGGCTGCCTGGCGGCAGCCTGTGATCTGGGACATGACGCTCCAGGAGCAGGCGCGACGGGTGCGCGCGAAGATCGCCGACCGCCTCGGGGACGTCGCCCGAACCCGCTGCGGTCCGGGGACGGACCGGTCAGGGGACGCGATCGACGGTAAGGAGACGCTCGGCGCGCAAGCCTCGGGAGCCGGGGCCCGATCCGCTCGGCCGCCGCGGGCGATCCCGGCTGCCGCGCCGGCGATCGGCCGGCGGGACGGGTCAGGCCGCGACGAGCGGCCTGGAGGGCGCCCGGTGACGTGACGCTGGAACCGCCGCGCCGGCGGGCGGCCCGCGGCGGGCGACGGCGTGGCGCAGCAGGCCCAGCCGGGGGCGGGCGATCGGGTCGGCCCGTCGGGGACGAACGACGCCGGCGGCCGGCACCGGCATGATGCCCGGCACCCGTGCCCCACGGGGCCGCCAGGTCAGCAGCCGGCTGGCCGCGTCGAGCACCCGTGCCCCCCGGCGGACCCACCACAGGGTGAGAGCTGCGGCCACGGCGTGGGCCAGCGGCATGGCGGCGGCCAGGGCCACGGCCGACGCCGGCGCGTGCCCTGGCATCGGTCCGGTCGCATCCCTGGACACGGCCCCCGCGATGGGTCCCGGCGTGGCCCCGGCCGCCAGGGCCGCCGCGCCGTGGCCGCCGACGGAGCCGGTGGCCCGCTGGGCGGCGAGCCGGCGAGCGGCGGCCAGCAGCGCCGGATCGACCCGCGCCAGGCCCAGGTCGAAACGCGCGGACAGGGCGGCCGGCGCATCCGCGCGGCGCAGGGCCGCCGCGGCGGCACCCGTCATGCCCGGCGCGGGGATGCGGTCGTGGCAGAGCAGGATGTCGGCGAGCAGACCCGCGCCCGGCCGGCCGCGCGCGAGCCCGGCCGGCCCGGTCCCACCGCTCGCGCTGAGAGCGAGGGCGCCGTGCAGCAGGGCCTGCACGGCCAGCAGCCCGCCGAACGACCGCGGACCGCCGATCCGCCGCGGCGCGGGCGCCGACGCGTGGTGACCCGCGCGCGGCGGCCGGCGGACCGGGTGCGATGTCCGGCGGGTCGCGTGTGACGTGTGGCGACTCGTGGCCGGCGAGCGACGGGTGGTCAGCGACAGGTGGACGACCTCGCCGATGGCGGCGAGCAGCAGGGCCGCCGCCGTGACCGCGGCCAGCACCCGCGCCGAGGGCGCCGGGCCGGCGAACGGTGCGTGGGCCAGCAGCGCGAGCCCTACGGCCGGGATCGCGAACGCCACGCCGGCCAGCGCCGCGCGCGCGACGGCCGCCCGACGCTCGGGGTTCCACCGGCTGGCATGCACGGACCTCAGCGTAATGTCCGCCGTCCCGCCGCCGTCGGTGCGACCGGCCCGTCACGGTGGTGCCGACCGGCCCGATCCGGGCACGCCGACCGCCCGCTCCGGCCGCGCCGAGCTGGTCGCCGTCCGCGGTGGGGGCCGGCGTGAGCTGGGCGGGGCGGTGATCCGGGTGGCCCTGAGAGGTATGTCCGCGCGATCCGCGCGACGTTTCACCTCGCCGGGGGGTGGTCGGTCTGGCACGATCGGAGCAGGCTGGCCGCACCCGATGTGGGGCGTCCGCGGCGCGGCGTCGAGGTGGTCGACGTCGTGTCGCGTACCGCGTGGCCGCCATCCGCACCGGACGAGAGGGCGAGATCCGTGCCGCAGGACCCGGCCGTGATTCAGCGGCAGATCGAGGAGACCCGCGCCGAGCTGGCCGACACGATCGACGCCATCGCGGAGATTGTCAGCCCGCGCCGGATCGCGGAGCGCGCCCAGGACCAGCTGCGCGTGCGCACCGCGGAGCTGCGCGCGCGCTACGGCCCGGCGCTGGGCATCGGTCCTGGTTCCGGGGCCCCGGCCCTGCCAGCCGTAGCGGACGGGCTCGCCGGAGCCGAGGGGCCCCTCGGCGCGTACGGGTCCGCTGGGGTGGCGCCGGGCGGGGGCGCGGCGGTGGTGCGGGTCGTGCGCTGGGACCGGGTGGCGCTGGTCGGCGGCGGCCTGCTGCTGTTCGCCGGCGGGGTACGCCGCCGGCGGCGCCGCTCCGCGCGGCGTTGACGGGCGCGGACGTCCCGCGCGGACGGATGGTGCTGCTGCGCCACGGGCAGACGGCGTGGAGCCGCGACGGCCGGCACACCGGCCGCACCGACGTGCCGCTGACGCCGGAGGGCGAGCGGCAGGCGGCCGGGCAGGCGGCGCGGCTGGCGTCGTGGTCGTTCCCGCTGGTGGTGACGAGCCCGCGCGTGCGCGCCCGGCGCACCGCCGACCTCGCCGGACTGGTCGTGCCGACGGTGGGGGAGCGGGTCGTCTGGGACGAGCTGGCCGAGTGGGACTACGGCGAATACGAGGGGATCACGACCGCGACGATCCGTGAGTCGGTGCCGGGCTGGACGGTCTGGGACGCCCCGGTTCCCGGTGGGGAGACCGCGCAGCAGGTCGCGGCGCGCGCCGACGCGGTACTCGACCGGCTGCGCCCCCGGCTGGCCGGTGCCGACGTGGCGCTGGTCGGGCACGGCCATATGCTGCGGGTGCTCATCGCCCGCTGGCTCGGCCTGCCGCCGCGCGCCGGTGCCTGTCTGACGCTGGCGGCCGGCGGCCTGTCGGTCCTCGGCCACGAGCATGAGACGCCCGTCGTCGAGGCCCTCAACCTGCCGGCCTGAGCGAGCCCGCCGGCGGCGGGCACCGGGACGGCGGGCTCGCTGGGCGAAGGCTCAGAGGTTGCCGGACCGGCGCAGACCCGCGAGGGCGACCACGCCGGGGATGACCGGCAGCCAGAAGGTGATCACCCGGTAGACGAGGACCGCGGCGAGCATGACCGCCGCCGTACCGCCCGCCGCCGCCAGCCCGAAGGCCAGCGCCGGCTCCAGCGCGCCGACTCCGCCGGCGGTCGGCGCGGCCCCCGCCACCATGGAACCGACCAGGTAGACGGTGGCCACGGACATGAAGGTGACATCGCCGCCGAACGCCCACACGGTGCAGGCGAGTGCCAGGATCTGGGTGAGCCGGGTGGCCGCCTGGGACAGCAGCAGCATCGTCGCGCGGCCCGGCGAGTGCGCGAGCACCGACAGGTGGCCGCGGAAGACCCGGACCGCTGGCCGCGCCACGGCCCGCACCCGCGGATGCGCCACGGTGCCGGTGACCGCCGCCGCGACGATCACGCAGACGATCACGCACGGCCCCGCGCCGACGTCGTGGATGGTGGAACGCACCGGGCTGATCACGGCCGCCCCGATCCCGGTGCCGCTGAGCGTCCCCGCGACGATCACCAGGCCGAGCAGGTGGGACACCGCCCCTGCGCCCTTGATCGAGGCGATCGCCGCCAGCGCCGCCGGCCGGGTCATGCCCTGTTTCTGCAGGTACCGCAGGTGGATGGCGATCGCGCCGAGGCCGGCCGGCACGATCCGGTTCGTCGCGGCGGCCGCCACCTGGACGCCCGTCACCGTCCGCAACTCCAGGCGCAGCCCGCTCGCCGCCCGCATCGAGAGCCCGTTGGCGATGTAGAACACCACGGTGCACCCGGCGCACGCGGCCAGCCAGTGCCAGCGCGGCGCGGGCACGCCGGACAGGCGGGAGGCGGCGTCCCCGCGAAAACGCACCACCAGGACGACGAACAGGGCCGCGACGGCGACGGCGAACAGGGCGGAGCGCCGCCGGGATCGCCCCCGACCGCCGGCGACCGCCAGCGGCTCGGCGAAGACATGGTGATGCTGATCGGCCTCGACGACGGCGACCGCGGTACCCGGGATGACCGGGGCGGCCCGCAGGGCCGCCGAGCGCGGGACCTGTGCTGCCGGGGACTCCTGGGCCGTCATGGCCGGGGCGGGCGGACTGTCCGCGTCGAGCAGGACCAGGATCTCGATGACAACCCCCGTTGGACCGCAGCCGTGGTCACGCTCATGGAGAAGGAGACGCGTGTCACGGTACGCGAGTTGCCTGAACAACGCCTGAAGCGGGCGCGGTCGCGAGCTGTCCGCTGCCCGTCCGTGACCTGCGTTCCGGTCAAATCGCTGGTCACAAGGCCCGGGGCGGCCGCACGCCGACCGGCCTGGTCGGGCGCCGCGCCGGTCAGGAGCCGCATGCCGCCTCCAACGAGCCCTCCTGCCGCGGCGGGTCGGGCTGGCGGGGCAGGTCGAACCAGACCTGTTTGCCCGGGCGCTGGTCGTCCTGGACGTCGTCCACACCCCACTGCAGGGCCAGCGCGGCGACAAGATGCATGCCCCGCCCGGACTCGTCGTCCTCGCCCGCCGGCCTCAGCGCCGGACGCAGCGAGCTCCCGTCGTCGACCGTGATGCGGATCCGATCGATCCGCAGGGCGACGGTCAGGCACAGGGCGCCGCGATCCCCGATGAAGCGCACGGCGTTCGTCACGACCTCGCTGACGAGAAGCTGCGCGACCTCGATGGTCTCGGCGCGGTTCCAGGCGGCGAGCAGTTCGGCGACCAGGCGGCGGGCCCAGCCGGCGGCGCGGGGGTCGGCGGGCAGGTCGAAGCGCGCGGTCAGTGCTCCGGCCACGCCTCACCTTCCGTGGGATCGAACGGGACGACCTCGATAGTCCGATGTCGTCCTCACGCCGGGCGAGGTGCCCGGCGTCGCGTACCTGCCACATCGCCCGGCGCCTCAAACCTGTACGCCTGTGGCCGCGGCTCGGCCCCGCGACCCGGTGCCGCCCCTGGATACCGCGCCCGGTGCCGTCCGCCGCCGCGACGCGCCGCGGGCGGGGGGACCTCCTGGCGTCCCCGCGCCGCCCATCGTGCGTCAGATGACGTCGATGCCGTCCAGGACGGACCCCCGGCGTGCCAGCCATGCCTGGGTGACCTCGTCGACCTGTCCCTGCTCGATGCGGGCCGCGGCCGGCGACAGGCCGTTGTTGGCGGGCTGCGCGGGCATGGTGAGGTCGTCGGGATGCGGCGCCGGGCGGCGCGCCGGCTCAGCGTGGGACGGGCCGCCGGGCGGACGCTGGTCCGCGGCGCGGCGCGGCGCGTTCGGGACGCCGGAACCATGTGTCCCGATCGGACCACGCCCGGGGTGCGCCGCCCCGGTCCGCGGGTCGTGCCCGCCGCGTCGATCGTCCGGCGCCGCGGCGGCTCGCTCCGCCTGGGACGGCGAGTACGGTGACCGGCCTCCCACCGGCGCCGCCCCGGCGGGCGGGCCAGCTCGCTCGGCGGCACGGGCGCCGTCGCCCGCCCCGCCTCGGCCCGGCCATCCGGGCGGGCCGCCGTTGCCCGCGAACGGGGCGTCGGCACTGCTGCCGCCCGGCCCCATCCCCCGGCCGTCGGGGCCGCCGGTCCGCGCCGCGGCGTCGCCCGGATACCGCTGTCCTGGCCAGCCCTCGCCGGCGCGCACCGCGGCCAGGTCGGCCTGGGCCGCGAGCTCGACCGGCCCGGAGATCGGCGGCACCGGCCGGGACGCGGGCACCGCCGTGCCGTCCGGGTACCGGGGCGGCGCGCCGCGGTCCAGCGACGGCGCCGGCATGGCCGGATCGGGCTGGCCATGCCCGCGCCGGCCGTCGGCCGCCGCCGGATCGGCGGCCGGTATCCGGGGATGCGCGCCGGTCGGACGCGGGGGAACATCCCCGGCGCCCGCGGGGCGCGTCGGTGGCATGCCGGGCGGTGAGAGTCCCGGCAACCCGGCGCCCGCGGAGACGGGACGCTCCCGGCCGGACTCCCCGGCGATCGGGTATGCGCCCGTGGCCCGTGGTTGACCAGCGGACGGACGGGCCTGGGTCAGGCCGGCGGCGGCGAGCCGGTCGCGGTAGTCGTTGTTGACCTCGTACCGATGCCGGTGGCGCTCGGCGACCTCCGGCGCGTTGTACTCGCGCCGGGCGACCGTGCCCGGGCCGAGCGCGCAGGTG